>NZ_JBEXVD010000008.1:0-252060 GCF_040638655.1 Streptomyces sp. NPDC005963
ACCCACCAAACCCACCACTGGCACACCACACTCACCCACCTCCCCGAAGAAATCCCCCTCCCCACCGACCGACCCCGACCCCCCACACCCAGCCAGAACGGCGATGTGGTGGCGTTCGCGGTGTCCGAGGAGACTGCCCAGGGGCTGACCAGGATCGCCCGCGACTCGGGCGCGACCATGTTCATGGTGGTGCACGCCGCGGTGGCGGCCCTGCTCCACCGGCTCGGCGCAGGCGACGACATCCCCCTCGGCACCCCCGTCTCCGGCCGTCAGGACGAGGCGCTCGACCACCTCATCGGCTTCTTCCTCAACACGCTGGTGGTACGGGCGGACGTGTCGGGCGCCCCGACCTTCACCGAGTTGGTGGAGCGCGTGCGGGACGCGGGCCTGACCGCCTTCGCCCATGCGGACCTGCCGTTGGAAGCGGTGGTGGAGGCGGTCGACCCGGAACGTTCGCGTTCGCGCAATCCGCTGTTCCAGACCATGGTGACGTACTACGCCGTGGAGTCCGATGTGGACGAGTTCCTCGGGTTGCCCGCCGAGGAAGTGCCGCTGGAGATCGGTGGATCGAAGGTGGATCTGGAGGTGGCCTTCGCCGCCGCTGACGGCGGTGGGAAGCTGTCGGGCGGCATCCGGTACGCGACCGACCTCTTCGACCGGTCCACCGCTGAAGCGCTCACCGGTCGACTGTTGCGCCTGCTGGACGCGGTGGCCGCCGACCCGACGGTGGTTGTCGGAGAGATCGAGGTGTTGGAGCCCGCCGAGCGACGGCGCGTGCTCACGGAGTGGAACGACACCGACAGGGAGCTGAGTGGACCTGACACCCTCGCGGCGTTGGTGTCCGCAGGCAGCGCGGCGGCCTCCTCCCGGCCCGCACTGGTCCACGAGGGCGCCGAGCTGTCCCGAGTGGAGTTCGATGCCCGGGTGAACCGGCTCGCCAGACTGCTGATCGGTCGGGGAGTCGGCCCCGAGTCGGTGGTCGGTGTCGCGCTGCCCAGGTCGTTCGACCTGTTGGTGGCGATTCATGCGGTGGTCCGTGCCGGTGGCGCCTATCTGCCGCTCGACCTGGAACTGCCGGGCAACCGGCTGGGGTACATGCTGGACACGGCCGACCCCGTCTGTGTAATCACCGAACGCGCCGCGCTGACCACCCTCCCCACCGGGGTGGAGCCGATCGTGCTGGATGCGCCGGGCATCAGCGCTGAGCTCGCCTCCCTGCCCGGCCACGAGGTCGACGACACCGAACGGATCACACCGCTCCGGCCCCACCACCCCGCGTACGTCATCTTCACCTCCGGGTCCACCGGCCGTCCCAAGGGCGTCCTGGTCTCCCAGGGTGCGATCGTGAACCGGCTGCGCTGGATGCAGGGCGCCTACGGACTCACCGCCCACGACCGGGTGCTCCACAAGACACCGGCGAGCTTCGACGTGTCGGTGTGGGAGTTGTTCTGGCCGCTCGCGGAGGGCCATCCGTTGGTGATCGCCCGACCCGACGGCCACAAGGACCCGGAGTATCTGGCCGCCCTGATCCGCGAGCAGCAGATCAGTGTGCTGCACTTCGTCCCCTCGATGTTGCAGGCGTTCCTCGGTGAGATGGAGGTGTCGTCCTGCCCCTCGCTCCGACTGGTGGTGTGCAGTGGCGAGGCCCTGCCGGGCGATCTGGTGGCCCGGTTCCACGAGTCCGCCGGGCGGGGCACGGTCACCCTGGAGAACCTCTACGGTCCGACGGAGGCCGCGGTGGACGTCACCGCCTTCTCCTGCCCTCCCGGTTCATCGGCCGCCGATGCCGCTTCGGCGCCGATCGGGTCACCCGTGTGGAACACCAGGGTGTACGTGTTGGACGCCGGTCTGCGCCCGGTGGCACCGGGCGTCGCGGGCGAGCTCTATCTGGCGGGCGCACAGCTCGCGCGGGGCTATGTGGCACGGGCCGCGCTGACGTCGGAGCGGTTCGTCGCGGACCCGTTCGGTGCTCCGGGCAGTCGGATGTACCGTTCGGGCGATCTGGCGCGCTGGCGGCACGACGGACAGTTGGAGTACCTCGGCCGCGCCGACGACCAGGTGAAGCTGCGCGGCTTCCGGATCGAGTTGGGTGAGATCGAAGCCGTACTGGCGGACGCGCCCGAGGTGGCGCACGCGGTGGTCGTGGTCCGGGAGGATCTGCCGGGGGTGCGCCGGCTCGTGGCGTACGCGGTCCCGGTGGCCGGTGCCGCGGTGGACCTCGACGGGCTGCGGCTCAGGGCGGCCCGGCGGTTGCCGGAGTACATGGTCCCGTCGGTGTTCCTGTCCCTCGATGCCCTGCCGACCACGGTGAACGGCAAGCTGGACCGGCGTGCGCTGCCGGCGCCGGAACCGGTGGTGGCAGCGTCCCCGTCCACACCGGTGCGGGCGGGTGAGGGGCCGTTGGCGGTGCTCACCCGGTTGATGGGAGAGGTGCTCGGCAGGCCCGCGGTCGGGCCGGACGACAACTTCTTCGAACTCGGCGGCGACAGCATCGTCTCCATCCGGTTGGTGAGCCTGGCCCGCAAGGCCGGGGTGACCATCACCGCACGGCAGGTCTTCCAGCACCCGACGCCGGCACAACTGGTCTCCGTCGCCACGGTGGCAAACGGTTCGGTTCCCACTGCACGCCCGGTGGACGACGGTGTGGGAGCACTGCCGCTGCCGCCGATCGCGCAGTGGTTCGCCTCCCGCGGTGGGCCGTTCGAACGCTTCGCCCAGTCGCGGTTGATGGTCCTGCCCGCCGGGGTGCGCGACGAGCATCTGACTGCTGCGCTCCAGGCCGTGCTGGACCACCACGACGGCTTGCGGCAGGTCCTGTCCGTCCCGCGGCCGGGGCTCTGGGCGGCTGAGGTCCGCCCCCGCGGCACGGTCGACGCGGGCGCCTGCTTCCACACCGTCCCTGCGGTGGGTGCGGACGGCGTGGCCCTCGACGGTGAAGCGCTGCGCGAGCTGATCGCCGATGCTTCGGTGCGGGCCGGTGCCGGTCTCGATCCGGTCGCAGGCCGGATGGTGCGGGCGGTCCGCTTCGATCGCGGCCCGGGAGCATCCGACAGGCTGCTGCTGATCGCCCACCATCTGGTGGTGGACGAGGTGTCCTGGCAGATCCTGCTGCCGGACCTCCGGGACGCGCATGAGGCCGTGGCTGCGGGCCGGACCCCCGTACTGGATCCGGTGGGTACGTCGCTGCGCGCCTGGAACACCCATCTGCTGGCGGAGGCGCACCATCCGCGCCGACTGGCGGAGCTGGAGCGCTGGTTGGACGCGGACGTGTGCGAACGGCTGCTGACCGAACGGCCGCTCCGTGCCGACCGGGACACCGTGGCCAGTGCGCGCGAGTTGACGGTGGAGCTGTCGGCGGAGCGTACGGCGCCCCTGTTGGAGGCGGTGCCTTCGGCGTTCCACGGCACGGTCAACGACACGCTCCTGACGGCGTTGGCACTGGCCGTGGGCGATTGGGCGGCGCGTGCCGGACGCTCGGCCGGTGGCGGCGGTGTGGCCGTGGAGTTGGAGGGCCACGGCCGGGAGCAGGAGTTGCTGCCGGGTGCAGACCTGACGCGCACGGTCGGCTGGTTCACCAGTCTGTATCCGCTGCGGCTGGGCGCGGGCGCCTATGATCCGGTGGCCGTCCTTGCAGGTCAGGAGGATGCCGGGGCCGCTCTGAAGGAGGTCAAGGAGCTGCTGCGGGCGGTGCCCGACCAAGGTGTGGGCGCCGGACTGCTGCGGTACGCCAACGCGGCGACGGCTCGACTGTTCGATGCGGGCGCCCGCCCTGAAGTGTTGTGGAACTACCTGGGTCGGCAGACGGCGGACGTCGTTGAATCCGACTGGGGGCCGGCCGGTGAGTCGGACGCAGTCGCGGTGCGGCCCGACCCTGCGACTCCGCTCTCCCACGCCCTGGAGATCAATGCCGAGATCGTCGCCGGCGCGGAGGGGCCGCGGTTGACCGCCTCCTTCATCTGGGCGGGCGACGCCCTGCCGCAGACGACCGTCAGCGAGATCGCGGACGGTTGGCTGACCGCCCTGGACGCCCTGGCCGCCTGGGCGGACGGGGACACTGCCGGGGGCCACACGCCCTCGGACCTCGACCTGGTCGACCTCGACCAGGACCAGATCACCATGCTCGAAGCAATGTGGAGGGACCAGCAGTGACGCAGGCTCGTATCGAGGACATGCTTCCGCTGTCCCCCTTGCAGCAGGGCATGTTGTTCCACTCGGTGTACGGGGGTCCGGAGGCGGACGGCACCGATGTGTACACGGTTCAGGTGACGGTCGCGCTGGCCGGGGAGGTGGACGCCGAGCGGATGGATCGCGCGGCGGCGGCGCTGCTGCGCCGACACCCCAATCTGCGCGCGGGCTTCTGGCACGAGGGCGTGCCCCAGCCGGTTCAGTTCATTCCGTCGGCGCTGAAGATATCCCTCACCCGGGTGGATCTGTCGGACGCCGTACGGGGCGCGAAGGGCACAGGGGGCACGGATCCGGCGGCGGCGCTGCGCCGGTTGGAGCGGGAGGAGTTGGCGCAGCGTTTCGCGTTGCACCGGCCGCCGTTGCTCCGGCTGGTGTTGGCCCGCATCGGCGCCGGTGACCACCGTCTGATCATCACCGTGCACCACATCCTGGTCGACGGGTGGTCGATGCCCCTGCTGGTGGGGGATCTGCTGGCCCTGTACGAGAGCGACTCGGACCTTTCGGCACTCGCCCCGGTGCGTCCCTACCGTGACTACCTCCAGTGGTTGAAGCGGCAGGACCGGCCGGCGGCGGAGCGTGCGTGGCGCACGGCGTTGGAGTCCTTCGACGAGCCGGCTCTGGTCGCGCCCGTCGATCCCTCGCGTTCGTCGGTGCGTCCGGGCACGGTGGGGGTGGAGCTGACGCAGGACGCCACCGCCCGGCTGACAGCGGCGGCGCGCCGGCTGGGGACCACTCCGAGCACTCTGATCCAGTGCGCCTGGGGGCTGGTGGTCGGTGGGCTGACCGGCCGGGACGACGTGGTGTTCGGGCTGACGGTGTCGGGGCGGCCGGACGAGATCCCGGGTGTGGAGTCGATGGTGGGGCTGTTCATCACCACGGTTCCGGTGCGGGTGTCATTGCGGCCGGCCGAGAGCGTGTCCGCTCTGTTGCGGCGGTTCCGTGACGAGCAGAACGCCCTGCTCGCCCATCACCATCTGGGGCTGCGGCTGATCCAGAAGCAGTCGGGTGTTGCGGAGCTGTTCGACACGCTGGTGGTCATCGAGAACTATCCGGTGGATCCGGATGCCCGTCCCGTGTTGTCGGACGGGTTGCGCGTCACCGATGTGCAGGCGCGCGATGCCACGCACTATCCGCTGACGCTGGCCGTGTCCCTGGAGGAGCGGGCGCACCTCCAGTTGGAGTACCGGCCCGATCTCTTCGACGAGCGCGGGGCCGCGGCGATCGCGGATCGGCTGGAGCGGGTGCTGGAGCAGCTCGGCGGGGACGTGGACGCTCCGGTGGGTGCGTTGGACCTGTTGACGGCTGCCGAGTCGCAGCAGTTGCGGGACGGCTGGAGCGGACCTGTGCGGACCGTGCCCGTGGGCACGGTGGCGGACCGGTTCACCGAGCGGGCGGCTCTGGCACCGGATGCGGTCGCGGTGGTGTCCGGGACGACTGCCTGGACGTTCGCCGAGGTGGAGGAGCGGGTGGCGCGCCTGGCGGGGCTGCTCGCGGCACGGGGGGTGGGGTCGGAGTCGGTGGTGGCGCTCGCGGTGCCTCGGTCTGCGGATTCCGTGGTGGCGATCCTGGCGGTGTTGCGGGCGGGCGGCGCCTATCTGCCGCTCGATCTGGACTATCCGGCGGACCGCTTGGCGTACATGATCGAGGACGCGGCGCCGGTGTGCGTGTTGACGACGACGGCGGCCCTCGGGCTGCTGCCGGCCGACTGCGTGCCGGAGCGGATCGTGCTGGACAGTGCGTGGACGGCGGCGGAGCTGTCGGCGATCGGTTCGGGGTTCATCCCGTCCCCGGTGGATCCGCAGAGTCCGGCGTATGTGATCTACACCTCGGGTTCCACGGGGCGTCCCAAGGGTGTGGTGCTCACCCACGGCGGGTTGGCGAACCTCTACGCCAACCATGTGGAAACGGTGTTCGCCCCGGTGGTGGCGGCCGTCTCCGGGCGGGGGATGCGGGCCCTGCACACCGCGTCGTTCAGTTTCGACACCTCGTGGGAGCAGTTGTTCTGGCTGGTCGCCGGGCATGAGTTGCATGTGCTCGACGAGGTGGAGCGGCGTGATCCGGAGTTCGTGGTGCGCTATGTGCGCGAGCGGCGGATCGACGCCATGGACGTCACGCCGACGTATGCGCAGCAGTTGTTGGAGTGGGGGTTGCTGTCGGCGGATGCGCACCGGCCGGCGTTGCTGCTGTTGGGCGGCGAGGCGGTGCCGGACGTGCTGTGGTCGCAGGTGCGGGCGGCCAGCGGTGTGATGTCGGTGAATCTGTACGGGCCGACCGAGTACACCGTGGACGCCCTGGCGGCGGATCTCGCCGACGGTACGGCCCCGGTGGTGGGCCGGCCGATCGGGAACACCTCGGCGTACGTGTTGGATGCCGCGTTGCGTCCGGCGCCGCCCGGGACGGTCGGCGAGCTGTATCTGGCGGGCGCGGGGACGGCGCGAGGCTATCTCGGCCGACATGCGCTCACCGCGGAGCGTTTCCTCGCCGACCCGTACGGTCCGGCCGGGGGTCGGATGTACCGTACGGGCGATCTCGTACGGTTGCGGGGCGACGGCCAGTTGGAGTTCCTGGGCCGTGCCGATGACCAGGTGAAGATCCGGGGGTTCCGGATCGAGCTCGGCGAGGTGGAGGCGGCGCTCTCGGGGGTGGCCGGGGTGCTGACGGCGGCCGTGGTGGTGCGCGAGGACGCACCGGGGGTGAAGCGGCTCGTGGGCTATGTGACGGGGGCTGTCGATCCGTCCGATGTGCGGGGGCAGTTGGCCGCAGCGCTGCCGGAGTACATGGTGCCGGCGGCGGTCGTGGTCCTGGCCGAGCTGCCCACCAACGTGAACGGCAAGTTGGACCGGTCCCGGCTGCCCGCTCCTGAGCTGAGCGGTGCGCAGGGTTCGCGGGCACCGGCCGATGAGCGCGAGGAGGCGCTGTGCCGGGTGTTCGCCGAGGTCCTTGGGCTGAAGTCGGCGGGTGTCGACGACGACTTCTTCGCTCTGGGCGGGGACAGCATCGTCTCGATCCAGCTGGTGACCCGGGCGCGCAAGGAGGGGTTGGTCCTCACTCCGCGCGATGTGTTCGAGCGTCGTACGGTGGCGGGGCTCGCCCGGGTCGCGTCCAACGGGGAGCGTTCGGAGCGGGCTGCGGTCTCGGGGCCGCTGGTGACCCTGGACGAGGCACAACGCGCGGTGGTCGATGCCGCCTTTACGGACGCCGAGGAGATCCTGCCGCTCTCCCCCCTCCAGGAGGGGTTGTACTTCCACGCCGTCTACGACGACAGGGCGTTGGACGTCTATCTGATGCAGAACTTCGTCGAGTTGCTGCACGCGGTGGACACGACCGCACTGCGGGCCTCGGTCGACGCGCTGCTGCGGCGGCATCCCAATCTGCGTTCGGGCTTCTGGCACGACCGGTTGGACGGGCCGGTGCAGGTGGTGCCGGCCCGTTGGGAGGTGCCATGGCGGGAGGTGGACTTCACCGGCCTGGACCGGGAGGCACAGGACGCGGCGTTGCAGGACTTCTCGTTGGCGGACGCGGCCACGCGGTTCGATCTGGCGGATCCGCCGCTGCTGCGGGTGACGCTGATCAAGTTCGCCGAGGACCGTTGGATGCTGTGTCTGACACAACATCACATCCTGACGGACGGCTGGTCGGAGTCGTTGTTCTTCGAGGAGCTGTTCGCGCTGTACGCGCGGGGCGGCGACATCGAAGGGCTGGCCCCCGTCACTCCGTACCGCGACTATCTGCGCTGGCTCGCCGGTACGGATGACGAGGCCGCGGCGGCTGCCTGGCGGAACCATCTCTCGGGGCTGGACCAGGCGACGCTGGTGGCGCCCGTCGATCCGACGCGCGAGCCGGTGACGGCCGATGTGGTGGAGGTCGTCCTCGACGAGGTGACCAGCGATCGGCTGCGGAGCTTCGCACGCGGCAGTGGGGTCACCCTCAACACGGTGCTGTCCACGGCGTGGGCGCTGGCCCTGTCGGGGATGACGGGACGCGACGACGTGGTGTTCGGCGCGACGGTCTCGGGGCGCCCGGCGGAGATCGCCGGAGTGGACCAGATGATCGGCATGTTCATGAACACCCTGCCGTTCCGGGTGTCGTTGCATCCGGCCGAGCCGCTGCGGGACCTGCTGGTGCGCGTCCAGCAGGAACACGCAAAGCTACTGCCGCACCACTATCTGGGGCTCGGTCGCATCCAGCAGCTCAGCGGTGTCGGTCAGCTCTTCGACACGCTGTACGTGTTCCGCAACACGCCGTTGGACGACGCGGCGCGCTTGGAGGCCGTGGAGCGCCATCAGATCGGTTGGACGCACAGTGTCGACGGCACCCACTATCCGCTCACCCTCGCGGTCACCCCGGAACGGGCGCTGGAGCTGAGCCTGGCGTACCGGCCGGACCTCTACGGGCACGAGGAGGCGGAGCGGCTCGCCGGGCGGCTCACCCTGCTGGTGGAGCAGTTGGCCGACGGCGGGGCGGCGCCCGTCGGGCGGTTGGCCACGCTCCTGGGCGACGAGCGTGCGGAGCTGCTCGCCACGGGCAGTGATCTGGGCTACGAGGTCCCGGACATCTCGGTGGTGGACCTCTTCGGTGCCCAGGCACGGGCCACTCCGCAGGCGACGGCCCTGGTCTTCGACGCGGAGCGGCTGACCTACGCCGAGTTGGACGAGCGGGCGAACCGCCTGGCGCGGGCCCTGGTGGCCCGGGGCGCCGGGCCGGAGCAGGTGGTGGCGCTGGGGCTGCCGCGGTCGGCGGACTTCGTGGTGGCGCTGTTCGCGGTGCTGAAGACGGGTGCCGCCTATCTGCCGTTGGACCTGGACCATCCGGTGGAGCGGCTCGCGACCATGGTGGCGGACGCCCGTCCGCTGTGCCTGGTCACCAATGCCCGCGGCCCGGCCCTGACCGGAGTTCCCCTGCTGGCCCTGGACTCCGCGCGGACGGAGTCGGAATTGGCGGCGCTGCCCGGAGGGCCCCTGGCGGATTCGGAGCTGACCGGTCCGCGCGATGGTGCCCATCCCGCCTATCTGATCTACACCTCGGGCTCCACCGGGCGCCCCAAGGGTGTGGTGGTGCCGTACGCGGGTCTCACGAACATGCTGCTCAACCATCGTGAGCGGATCTTCGCCCCGGCGATCGAACGGGCCGGTGAGCGGGCCGCGGGTCGGCCGCTGCGGGTCGCCCACACGGTGTCGTTCGCCTTCGACATGTCATGGGAGGAGTTCTTCTGGCTGATCGACGGCCATGAGGTGCACGTCATCGGCGAGGAGCTCCGGCTGGACCCGTCCGCGTTGACCGCCCACTACGACCGGGTCGGCATCGACGTGGTCAATGTGACCCCGTCGTACGGACAGCAGTTGATCGACGCCGGACTGTTGGACGAGGACCGGCACCGGCCGCTGTTGGTGCTGCTCGGCGGCGAGGCCGTGCCGGACGCCCTGTGGTCACTGTTGGCGGACACCGAAGGCACGATGGGCTACAACCTGTACGGGCCCACCGAGTACACGATCAACGCGCTGGGCGCGGACGTGGCCGACAGCGTCCGCTCGTGCGTCGGCCGGCCGATCTACAACACCCGTGCGTACGTGTTGGACAGTGCGTTGCGGCCGGTGCCGGTCGGGGTGCCGGGCGAGTTGTACCTCGCGGGTGCCGGGCTGGCTCGCGGCTACTTCGAGCGGCCGGCGTTGACGGCCGAGCGGTTCGTCGCCGACCCGTTCGGCGCACCGGGCACGGTGATGTACCGGACGGGCGACCTGGTGCGGTGGCGGTCCGACGGGGCGATCGACTACCTGGGGCGCACGGACCACCAGGTGAAGATCCGGGGCTACCGCATCGAACTGGGCGAGATCGAGTCCGCGGTGGCCGGCGCGCCGGGGGTGGCCGCGGCTGCCGTGGTGGTCCACACCAGCGCGGCGGGGGTCAAGCGGCTGGTGGCCTACACCGTCGCCGCGAGCGACGCCGACCCGCGGGACATCGAGCCGGCACGACTGCGGGAGAGGCTCTCCGCGGCGCTGCCCGAGTACATGGTGCCGTCGGCGTTCGTCGCCGTGGCGGCGATGCCGCTCACGGTCAACGGCAAGGTGAACCACGCCGCGCTGCCGGTGCCGGACTTCGGCGACGGTGGCGGTGGGCGCGGGACCAAGGACGCCCGCGAGGAGTTGCTGTGCCGGGTCTTCGCCGAGGTGCTGGGCCTGGAGCGGGTCGGGGTGGAGGACAACTTCTTCGAGTTGGGCGGGCACTCGCTGCTGGCGATGCGCCTGGTCGGCCGGATCAGGGCGGAACTGGGCGTGCCGGTGCAGGTCGCAACGGTGATGTCCGCGCCGACGGTCGCCGACATCGCGACCCGGATCGGCTCGGACGCCCGACGCGACGCACTGCGGATGGTGATGCCCCTGCGGGAGCGCGGCACGCGGGAGCCGTTGTTCTGTTTCCATCCGGCGTCCGGCTTCAGCTGGCAGTACACGGGGCTGTTGCGGCATCTCGACCCGGCCCGTCCGGTGTACGGGGTGCAGTCGCCCGGTCTCACGGGCGCGCTGCCGGACGTGGACGACGTCACGGCCCTCGCGGAGGTCTACCTGACCGAGATCCGTACCGTGCAGCCGCAGGGCCCGTACCACTTCGTGGGGTACTCCTTCGGCGGGACGGTGGCGCACACGCTGGCGGCGCTGCTCCAGGAGCGTGGCGAGGAGGTGGCGTTCCTCGGTCTGCTGGACGCCTATCCGCCGGAGACGGAGGACTGGGCCTTCGTGGACGCCCCCGAGTGGCGCGAGCAGTTGGAGCGGGAGGAGAGCGGTTTCCTGTTGTCGGTCGCCGGCCTCGGGGCCGAGGGGGCATCCGGCGGCGAGCCCGCTGCGGGTGCCGTCAGCACGGAGGAGGCGATGGCGGCCATCCGGGACAGCCAGGGCTTGTTGGCCGGCTTCGACGACGAACTGCTCGGTGCGATCGTGGACACCAATGTGCACTGCGTCCGATTGCTGTCGCGCAGTTCGTCCCGTCACTACACGGGCGATGTGGTGTTCTTCACCGCCGCCCGTACGACGGACGCCGAGGACGCGCCCCAACGGGTGTGGCCGAAGTATCTGACCGGTGCGCTCACCGAACACGTCCTGGACTGTTCGCACGACGAGCTGATGGACCCGGAGCAGCTGGCGGTGATCGGTCCGGTGCTGGATGCGGCCCTGGGGGCTGCGCGGACGGTCTGAGCCGTGTGCGGGGGCGGTGCCGGACTCCGGGCATCGCCCCCGCGGTCCGCCGGCGCACGGTCGGGCCCCTCGCCCCCGTTCGGAACGACTCCGCCGTGCCCGGATCGACGGGACGCCGGGGCGTGGGCTGGCGGGATCTCTCCCCTGGGCCAGGGGCGCGCCCTCGCGCACCGGCCCTCGGAAGTCCTTCCGGCGGCCGGCCAGTTGCCTGTCCTCGCCCCGTCCCGGACGTGATGAGTACCAGGGTGGGCCAATGGCTGAACTTAGGTTAGGCTCACCTAATAACGAGGAGGATGCTCATGCCTGACCACGGAGCGTTCGGCGGAGAATTCGCCGGCCGCGTGGCACTCGTCACCGGCGCCGGACAGGGCATCGGCGCAGCCGTGACGTGCGCGCTGACCGCTCTCGGCGCAACGGTCGCCGCGACCGATCGAGCCGCCGACACCGTCTTCGCCCTGGCCTCGACGCTCACCGACGAGTTCAAGGACAGCCCTTCGGCCGGCACCGTCACCCCCTTCCCGCTGGACGTCACCGACGTGCACGCGGTCGAGGAGACGGTAGGCCGGGTGGAGCGCGAACTCGGTCCGGTGGACGTCCTGGTGAACGTCGCGGGCATCCTGCGCACCGCGCCCGCCATCGAACTGACCGACGAGGACTGGGCGGAGACCTTCGCCGTCAACACCACGGGGGTCTTCCACCTCTCGCGGGCCGTGGTCCGCCGGATGGCTCCCCGTCGCCGCGGCTGCGTGGTGACCGTCGCCTCCAATGCGGCGGGCATCCCGCGCCCGCAGATGGCTGCGTACGCCGCGTCCAAGGCCGCCGCCGTCATGTTCACCAAGTGTCTGGGCCTGGAGATGGCCCGCACCGGCATCCGCTGCAACGTGGTGGCGCCCGGCTCCACCGACACCCCCATGCAACGGGCCCTGTGGAACGACGCATCGGGGCCCACCCGGGTCATCGACGGCGATCCGCACCCCGACGCCTACCGCACCGGAATCCCCCTGGGCCGGATCGCCGACCCCGAGGACATCGCGGACGCCGTGGTCTTCCTGGCCTCCGACCGCGCCCGGCAGATCACCATGCACGACCTGTACGTCGACGGCGGCGCCACCCTGCGCTGATCCCTCCCGTGTCGAACCGACCGCGGGCCGGCCCCGAGCCGAGCCGCGTACGAACGGCCCCGGGGCCCGATCGACAGAAACGCTTCCTCTCCGGAGCCACACCCGCAAGAGACCTTCCCCGCACCCCTCACCACACCGCACCCTTCACATCGAACAGAGGAGTCACCGTGTCGACGGCTGCCCACCAAGTCGCCACGCAGAGAACGACGGCCGCCCCGGCACACCCCGCAGTGGGAGCGGCCACCTCTCTTCTCGACGCCTACCGCCCGGGGGACCGGTTCCTCGCCACCCCCACCCGCACGCTGCTCGCGCAAGGAGTGCACCAACGCGTACCCGAAGGAAGCCAGTCGCTCGCGCACCGGGTGGCGACCGCCCTCGACGAGGCCCGTTCCTCACAGGCGGCCCCCCTCGTCATGGGCGCCATCCCCTTCGACCAGTCGGCTCCCTCGGCGCTCGTCATACCGCAGGGCGTGCGCTCGGGTCCCGCGCTGGCAGCCGACCCGCTCATCGCCCTCCCCGCCGAGAGCGCTCCGGCCGTCGAGTGGGAGATACGCAACGAGCCGGAGCCCGAGACGTACGCCAAGGGCGTGGCCGCGGCCGTGGACCGCATGTGGCGGGGCGAGTTCAGCAAGGTGGTCCTGGCCCGTACGCTCACCCTGTCCAGCGCAGACCCCCTCGACCTCCCCCCGATGGTGCAGCGGCTGGCCCGGCGCGACCCCTCGGGCTACACGTTCGCCCTCCCCACCTCGCCCGGCCGCACCCTGCTGGGCGCCAGCCCCGAACTCCTCGTCTCCCGACGCGGTGAACTCCTCATCGCCAACCCGCTCGCCGGCTCCATTCCGCGCAGCCCCGACCTCGCCGAAGACGTACGACGTGCCGCCGGTCTCCTCCAGTCCGCCAAGGACCTCCATGAGCACGCGGTCGTCGTCGACGCCGTACACCAGGGCATGGCCCGGTTCTGCGGCAGGATCGACGTACCGGCGCGTCCCACCCTGATCAGGACCGCCACCATGTGGCACCTGTCCACGACGGTCACCGGCGTGCTCGCCGCACCCGAGGTCTCCGCACTGGAGATCGCCTGTGCCCTGCACCCCACCCCGGCGGTGTGCGGCACGCCCACCGCGCTCGCCCGCAAGGTGATCGGCGAGACCGAGACCTTCGACCGGGGCTTCTTCACCGGCATCGTCGGCTGGGGCACCCCGGACGGCGACGGCGAATGGGTCGTCACCATCCGCTGCGCCGAGGCCACCGAACGCTCCATGCGGCTCTACGCCGGCGCCGGTGTGGTCGCCGCGTCCGAGCCGGAGGCCGAGACGGCCGAGACCGCGGCCAAGTTCCATACCTTCCTCAATGCAGTGGGAGCCCAGCTGTGACCGCCTATCCCGCAGAAGCCCTGCTGGCACCTTCCGACCAGTCCCTCGGGTACGAGACCCCCACCTGGCCGGCTGAGTTCGCCGACCGCTACCGGGCCGCCGGCTGGTGGCGGGGCGAGACCTTCGGCAGGATGCTGCGCGAGCGGGCCGCGGAACACCCCGAGCGGATCGCCATCGTCGACCCGACGGGCGGCCCGGACGGCGGTCGACGCACCTGGACCTACGGCGAACTCGACCTGCGCGCCGATCGGCTGGCCGCCGGATTCATCAGCCGCGGCATCAGCAAGGGCGACCGGGTCGTCGTACAACTCCCGAACGTGGCCGAGTTCTTCGAGGTCGTCTTCGCACTGTTCCGCATCGGGGCGCTGCCCGTCTTCGCACTGCCAGCACACCGCAGGAGCGAGATCGTCTACTTCTGCACCTTCACCGAAGCCGTCGCCTATGTGATCCCGTCCGAACACGACGGCTTCGACTACCGGACACTGGCCGCCATCGCCTGCGCCGAGGCGCCCTCGCTCAAGCACGTGTTCATCACCGGTGGTGACGCCGGCTACTTCGAGGACCTGGCGGACGTGCCGTCCGCGCCGATCGGTCTCGGCGGGCCCGCACCCCACGAACTGGCCTTCCTCCAACTGTCCGGGGGCAGCACCGGGGTGCCCAAGTTGATCCCCCGCACCCACGACGACTACATCTACTCGCTGCGCGGCTCCAACGAGATCTGCGCGGTCGACGAGAACAGCGTGTACCTGTGCGTACTGCCCGCCGCACACAACTTCCCCCTCTCCTCACCCGGTTCCCTGGGTGCGCTGTACGCCGGTGGCCGGGTGGTGCTCTGCCCGCAACCGGTGCCGGACGTGGCGTTCCGACTGATCGAGAGCGAGGGCGTCACCATCACCGGACTGGTGCCGCCGCTCGCCATCGTCTGGACGGAGGCCGCGCCCCGCAGCGCCTATGACCTGAGCAGCCTGGACGTGCTGCTCGTGGGCGGCGCCAAGTTCAGCGAGGAGGCCGCCCGCCGGGTGCGCCCCGCGTTGGGATGCACCCTCCAGCAGGTCTTCGGCATGGCGGAGGGGCTGGTCAACTACACCCGGCTCGACGACCCGCTGGAGACGGTCATCAGCACCCAGGGACGGCCGATCTCCCCCGACGACGAGATCAGGATCGTCGACGACGAGGACAACGACGTGCCGCCCGGTACCACCGGCCATCTGCTGACCCGCGGCCCGTACACCATCCGCGGGTACTGGCGAGCCCCTGACCACAACGCCCGTTCCTTCACCGAGGACGGCTTCTACCGCACCGGCGATGTCGTCCGGCAGACGGCGAGCGGCCATCTGGTGGTGGAGGGGCGCGCCAAGGACCAGATCAACCGGGGCGGGGAGAAGATCGCCGCCGAGGAGGTGGAGAACCACATCCTCGCCCATCCGTCCGTCCACGACGCCAATGTGGTGGCCGAACCCGACCCCTATCTCGGCGAGCGGACCTGCGCGTACGTCATCGTGCGCCCCGGCGCGGCCCCGCTGCGGGCCCTGGACGTGAAGAAGTTCGTACGCGAACGGGGTCTGGCCGCCTACAAGGTGCCGGACCGGGTGGTGTTCGTCGACTCCTTCCCCAAGACGGGGGTGGGCAAGGTGTCCAAGAAGGACCTCCGTACGGCGACACCGGCCCCGAACCCGGCCGGATAGCCACTCAGCAGGCCGCAGCCGTCCGACCCGTCAGGCCCCCGGGTCGGACGGCCGCGGTCCCCCGTCCCAGCTGCTCCCCAGCCTTGTTGTTCCACAGCGCCCCCGGCTCGGCACCGACCCAACGACCGCCCGACCCGACCTGACGACCGACGACACCGAAACGGACCATCCCATGGCACTGCCCGCCATCGCCCCCTATCCGATGCCCCGAACGGACGGGCTGCCCACCAATCGGGTGGAGTGGACGGTGGACCCGGACCGGGCGGTGCTGCTCGTCCACGACCTCCAGAACTACTTCCTGTCCGCCTTCGACACCCGGGCCGAACCGGTCACCACCCTGCTGCACCACGTGGCCGCGTTGCGCAAGGAGGCGACCCGCCTGGGCGTCCCGATCGTGTACACCGCGCAACCGGGCGGGCAGACCCCCGAGGAGCGCGGCCTCCAGCAGGACTTCTGGGGACCTGGCCTGCCCGCGGACGCGGACGCCGCAGCGATCGCCGAAGCCGTCGCCCCCGCCGCGGCCGACACCGTGCTGACCAAGTGGAAGTACAGCGCGTTCGTCCGTACCGAACTGCGCGAACTCCTCCGCGAACAGGGCCGAGACCAGCTCGTCATCACCGGTGTCTACGCCCACATCGGGGTTCTGATGACGGCCTGCGACGCCTGGATGCAGGACATCCAGGCGTTCCTGGTCGCCGACGCCGTCGCGGACTTCTCGGAGCGCGAGCACCACATGGCCCTGGAGTACGCCGCGGGGCGCTGCGCCTACGTGACCACCGCCGACCGGGTCTTCTGAGGGCCATCCCCCCTGCGGAACACCGCGGCCTCGAAGGCCGTAGCGACACCCGCGGCGTTCGTCGACAGCCCCCGCACTCACCCCAACAGGTGACCCCGGCACACATCGCCCGCCTCCCGTGCGTGCGACGGCTATGAAAGCACTGGCCGCCCGGGAGGTTCCACATGTCGACGTCGCTCATCGAACGAGAGACCCAACTTCACCAATTGCGGACCCTGATGGGACGGGCCGCCGTGAGTCACGGGGGCCTCGTCCTCGTCACGGGGGACGCCGGGATCGGCAAGACGACCCTGGTGAGACGCGCCGCCGACGACGCCGTGCGGGCCGGTGCGCTGGTCCTGCGGGGAGCCTGCTGGGACGCGGACAGCTCCCCCGGCTACTGGCCCTGGACCCAGACCGTGCGCAGTCTGCGGCGCAGCGCCCGTGACGACGAGTGGGCCCGGGTGACCGAGGCCGCGGCAGGACTGCTGCCCGTCCTGCTGGGCGAGGCCACCACCGACGAGGACATGGAGCGCTTCCGACTGTTCGACGCGGTCACCACCCTGTTGATCGTCACCTCGCAGTCCCGTCCCGTCCTGCTGGTCCTCGAAGACCTCCACCGCGCGGACGCCGCTTCCCTGAGCCTGCTGGAGTTCGCGGCCCAACACGCCTGGTACGAGCGGCTCCTCCTGGTGGGCACCTACCGGGACACCGAGGTCGAGCGGCCCGACCATCCGCTGCGGCCCCTGCTCAGCCCGCTGACCGCGAAGGCCACCACGATCCAGCTCGCCGGACTGGCACCGCCCGGTGTGGCGGAGCTGATGACCCGTGCCGCAGGGAGACGACCGGCACCGGAACTGGTCGGGACGGTGCACCGGCACACCGGGGGCAATCCCTTCTTCGTCGAGGAGAGCGCCCGGTTGTGGTCCACCGGCCATCCGGTCACGGCCGTGTCACCCGGGGTGCACGACGCCTTGCGCCACCGGCTGGACCTGGTGGGCGAGCCCGTCGTCGAATTGCTCCGGGCCGCCGCCGTCCTCGGTGGGCGCTTCGATCCCGGTGTCCTCGCCATCATGACGGCGCTCCCCCGCCCCCACGTGGATGCACTGCTCGGGGACGCCGGACGGGCCCGGGTCATCGCCCCGGTGGGCGATGACCGGATCGGCTTCGCCCACGACCTGGTCCGCGAGTGCCTGTACGGCTCGCTCGACGGGCCACGGCTGCGCAGACTCCACGCCGCCGCAGCACGGGCGCTGCTCGCTCCACAGCCTCCCGGTGGGCCAAAGCCCGACGCATCGACGCACACCACGGATCTGGCCCGGCACGCCTATTTCGCCGGCGCGGAGTTGCCGCGCACCACGGCCGTGGAACTCCTGCTCGCCGCGGCCCGGCTCGCGGCCGGTCGGTTGGCGAGCGAGGAGGCGGTGGGTCACTTCCGGCGTGCGCTCGACCGCATCGGCACCGAGGTAACCGCGGCAACCGACCCGCAAGGGGTCCTGGTCGCCCTGGAGCTCGGTCTCCAACTGCAACTCGTCGGCGAGTACGAGCAGTCCTGGCTCGTCTTCACCGATGCCGCGGCACTGGCGCAACACCTGGGCAACGCGCAGTTGCTGGGCCGTGTCGCCCTCACCCTGTACGGGGCCGACGGTCAGGGCGACGGGCGCGGTCTGCGGGTGCAGGCGTTGCGGTGGGCGCAGGACCTCCTGGGCTCCCGGTCCGGGGCTCCTGCCGATGACGGGCCGGGTGCGGAGCTCGATCCCGCCGGGAGCGTGGCCCGCTCGGTGATCGCCGCCGCCCGCGACGCACAGGACGACGACGCCCTGCGCCTGGGGCTGTGGGCCCGTCTCCACGCCGTGTGGGAGCCGGGCACCACGGCGGAACGTGTATCCCTGGCAGGGGAGTTGATGGCGGTGTCCCGGCGCCGCGGCGACCGGTGGATGGAGCACCTCGGTGCCTCCATGCGCTGGGTGGCCCTGTTGGAGCAGGACGATCCGTGCTATCTCGACCAGTTCCACGCCCTGATCGCCGCCTCCCGCTCGGGCGATGCTCCCCATCGCAATATGACGTCGATCATCGACCGCAGCGTGGTCCACGCCTTCATGGGCCGCTTCGACGAAGCTGCGGAACTGCTCGACGAGGCCGTCGAACTCACCGGCCGGCGCCCGAACTACTACCGGTACTTCATCAGCCATCAGCGGTGGGCGCTACCCCTGCTCCAGGGCCGGTTCGGGGGCATGGACCAGGTCCACTCGGCGCTGCGCTCTACGGGGCATCCCACTGCCGAGCTCCTGTTCGCCCTGACCGCCCTGGAACGGGGCGAGCGCGTGAGCGCGCCCGTGCCCCGGCCCGGGCGGGGGACGGGCGATCACGAGGTGCTCAACCGGAGCATCCTGCCCCTGTGGTTGCGCTACCAGGCCCAGCAGGCCGCAGCCACCCGCGACCCGGAGCAGTGCGCGCGGGCCCGGGCCGATCTGCTGCCCTACGAGGGTCAGTGGCTGGTCTCCGCCTACGGCTGGGACATCAGCGGACCCGCGGCGCTGTGGGTCGGGATGTTGGATGCGGCCCGGGAACGCTGGGACGAGGCGATCGTACGGTTCACGCAGGCCCGGCGCAGCGCCGAGCGGCTCCATGCGCGGCCCTGGGCGGCGCGGGCCGGCGCCGAACTCGCCGCGGCGCTGTTGGCGCGCGGAGGCGACGAGGATCGGGGGCGAGCGGCCGAGCTGTTGGCCGATGTGCGCGCGGAGGCGGAGGAGTTGGGCCTGGCGCACGTCGCCGCGCGGGCCGGGGAGTCGGCACCGCCCACCCGGTCCGGATCGGCACCGCTCCCGGGGACCACGGGTGCGCTGCCGGCGTACGAGTTCTCCCACCAGGGCGCCGTGTGGCGGCTGCGGTTCGCGGGCCGGACCGTCCACGTGCCGGACGCCAAGGGGCTCAGAGACCTCCATGGGCTGCTGGGGCGACCGGGCCGGCCGGTGCCGTCGGTGCAGTTGCTGAACCCCGAGGGGGGTGAGGTCGTGGTGGCGGCGGCTGCCCTCGGTGGTGATCCGGTGTTGGACGAGGAGGCGAAGGCGCGTTACCGCAGTCGGCTGGAGCGCCTCGACGAGGAGATCGACCGGGCGGATTCCCGCGGCGACGCACTGCGCGCCGCCGAGTACGACCGGGAGCGACAGGCCCTGATCGACGAGCTGCGACGGGCGGTGGGGTTGGGCGGCAGGTCCCGCAGGCTGGGTGACGAGGCCCAGCGCGCCCGCAAGAACGTCACCGGACGCATCCGGGACGTGTTGCGGCGGCTCCACGAGCACCATCCCGAGCTGGCCGCGCATTTGGAGTCGTCGGTCTCCACGGGAACCTCGTGCGTGTACGAGCCTGAGAATGCGGTGCCCTGGCGACTGTGAAGCGCCACCGGGGCACCCGGTGTGGTGCGGTCGGGGGTCCGCCCGCTCGGGTGGCTGCCGCAGGGCCCCGGCCGGGCGCCGGGCGTGCCGCGTGCCGGAGGCCGCGTCGGGGTGCCAGATTGCGTACGCCGGACGCCAGATCAGATCGCGCGCCCCACCCGTACGACGTCACCGACCCGGCAGGCAAGGAGTGCACATCCCCATGAGCACCGGACGAAGGGCCTGGACCATGGCCCTCCTCACCGCGGCGGCGCTGACCGCCACCCTGGGCGTGACCCCGCACCGGGAGGCCCCGGTCCTGCGGCAGGACGGGCTCACCGTGGGGCTCGACACGGGCGAGGTGCGCGGGGTCCGTTCCGGTGGGAACCGGGTCTTCTTCGGCATCCCCTACGCCGGTCCGCCGACCGGGGCCCACCGCTGGGCGGCGCCGCGCCCGGCCCCGCCCTGGTCGGGGGTGCGGGACGCGAGCCGGCCGGGCCCGCTGTGTCCGCAGGTGCCGTCCGCGTACGCCGACATCTCCAGCCTGGAGGAGGACTGCCTCGTCCTCAATGTCACCGCCCCACCGAAGGACCGACGCGGTCCGCGGCCGGTCCTGGTGTGGATCCATGGTGACGGCTCGGTCGGCGGGGGCGAGTTCTTCGGCGCCGGTGGCCTCGCCGACCGGGGTGTCGTCGTGGTGACGATCAACTATCGGCTCGGGATCTTCGGAGGGTACGCACAACACGGGTTGCGCGGCTCGGGCACCTTCGGGCTCCAGGACCAGCAGGCGGCCCTGCGCTGGGTGCAACGCAATGCGGCGGCGTTCGGCGGCGACCCGGCCAGGGTGACGGTGGCGGGTTCTTCGTTCGGGGCGTCCGCCATCACCGGCCATCTGACCTCCCCCGGGGCACGCGGCCTCTTCCACCGGGCGGTGCTCGCCAGCGGCGAGGGCATGATGGACATGCCGGCGGGGATGATGGGCCCGCAGGTGCCCGGATACCCGTGGTACGTCTGGCGTCCGGCGCAGGAGATGCGCGACATCAGTACGGAGATGACGGCATCGCTGGGGTGCGCTTCGCCGGATTCGGCGCGGACCCTGAGCTGTCTGCGGGCCCTGCCCGTGAAAACGATCCTGAAGGTGCCCCACATCATGAACGCCTTCCAGGCGTTCGGCCACGGCAACGAGGTGCTGCCGCAGCTGCCTCCTCTCGCCCTCGGCACGGGCCGTTTCCATCGGGTGCCGGTGCTGTCGGGTGCGACGCTGGACGAACACCGCACCTTCGTGGGGATGATGTACGACGCGGTGGGCACACCGTTCACCACGGACGACTACGACCGTGCGCTGCTCACGGCGTTCGGCGACGACGCGCCCGTGGTCGCCCGTGAGTACCCGCTGTCGGACTTTCCCACGCCGGCCCTGGCCTGGGCCACGGTGGTCACCGACCGCATGTGGGCGCTGGGCACGGCGGCGCAGCATGACGCGTTGTCGCGCCACGTCCCCTTGTACGCATACGAGTTCGCCGACCGCGATGCCCCGATGTACCTTCCACTGCCAGGCGACTTCGACTTCGGTGCCTTTCACGCCGGTGACACGCCCTATGTGTTTGACGACGCCGAGGCCAGGCAGCACTTCACCCCCGCGCAGTGGCGGCTGTCGGACACCATGACGGACTACTGGGCGGCCTTCGCCCGCACCGGGGCGCCGGCTACGGCCCCGGGGGTGCAGCCCTGGCCGCGTTACGCACCGGGCGCACCGGTGCCGTACACCCAGTCCCTGGCTCCCGATGCGATCGGTCCGGTCGACTACGCGCGTGGGCACCGGCTGGAGTTCTGGCGGCGGTTGGGGTGAGCCCCGGGCGCCGTCGGGGCGCACCCGGGGTGGCTCGCACCGGCATCCGGGTGGTTCACACCGCGCGCCCCGACACCAGTCGTTCGGCGACGCCCAGTCGAGCGGCCCACTCCAGTGCGGTGGAGATCCGGGGCTCTTGTGGGAGGGAGCTGAACACGGACGCGGAGTCCATCAGGTCGCGCAGTGCGGTGGCGTTCACGGTTCCCTCCTCGACCCGGGAGATGAAGCGCTCGGCCGCCCGCCGGTCGCGGTAGCCGGCATCGACGAAGCTGTTGGCGAGGGACCGGTCGTCGAAGATCCCGGCGTAGCCGTCGCAGGAGGCGACGAGACCGTCGTCCACGACGAAGTCGGGGTAGGGGGCGCGGCTCCAGTGGCCCCGCTCCCACCAGTACAGGTACCCCAGTTCATGGGCGTCGTTCATGTCTCTGAGGCGTTGGTGCGGCAGCCACTCCGGGGCGCCGGCGAGGAGGTCGACGGGGCCCGGGCCGCGGTGGATCGTGTCGCTGCAATCCACGTCCTGGCCGTAGAAGAGCGCTCTGCCGTCGGGCCGGAGGGCCAGCGTCCAGCCCCCGTTGGAATGGGCGCAGGAGAGCGCGCAGTCACTGAGGCGGAACACGGGCCTGGCGGTTCTGGTGGCGGCGATCAGTACGACGACGACGGCGCGCTCCCACATCCGCTCAGGTCGACCCAATTGCTTAGGAATCGCCAACACGTTGGTCATCTCTGTCCTTGTTGTCAACGCAAAGTGTTGCTGACCGAACATTCAGCGTTACCGAACCATACGGCCGGACGAAGTGCCGGCGCCAACGCATCGGGCACGAGGGGCGCCGCAGGAGTTGCCGTCCGTGATCGAACGAGCCGGGTTGATCCCTTTCTGTGCCATCCGGGCTTGCGGGGACTCACTGTGATGGATCGGCATACAACGCACCAAGGGGAGGTGGGGACAAGAAGGTGAGCAGCAAAAACGCAACGTCTCCGGTGGGATCACCGGAGACGCGGGAGAAGGATTCAGACGATCGTGCACACCGGCCGGGGCGCACAGGCCACCGGACCTTCATTCAGGACCGTTCGATTGAGCGGGGGCAGCACACGACACCCCGTGCTGAGGTGAGGGACCTCTTTCGCACTCATGGAGAGAACGTAGCCGCAGACGTCGTCCTCGTGTTCGCATTTGCTCATCGTTTACCGAGTCCTCATCACAGAACGGGACGGAGGGCACCAGGCCCTCCAAACCCATGCATAGGGCGGCTCATACGACGCCGTGCCGGACGGGAATCGTGGGCACGACACCGACATGGCCCGTGCTCCCGTGGTGGACGCCGGGAAGGCAACGAGCGGTGCGCATCCACCCCGGTGGTGCGGATGCCAGTACCGTGGCGGCGATGTTCTCCACTTCGGGCCCCACCCTCCGCGAACTCACCGTGCAGGCGCTCTCCTCGATCGAGCGCGGCTACGACCTGCTCGCCCCCAAGTTCGACGCCACGCCCTTCCGCACCCCCGACCGCATCCTCGATCCGGTGACGGCGGCCATCCGATCGCTCGGCCCCTTCCGCAACGGCCTCGACCTCTGTTGTGGCACCGGAGCCGGCATGGGCGTCCTGCGGGAGGTGTGTACGGATCGGATCACCGGCGTGGACTTCAGTGCGGGGATGCTCGCCGAGGCACGATCGTCCCTCCCCGCCCGGGCCGAGGGACCGCAGTCCGCCTGGGTGCGTGCAGACGCCCGGGCGCTCCCCTTCGACGGCGTCTTCGACCTGGCGGTGAGCTTCGGTGCGTTCGGCCACTTCCTACCCGCGGAACGCCCGCGGCTCTTCGCCGAGGTCCATCGGGCCCTGGGGCCGGGCGGAGTGTTCGCCTTTCCCCTGCCGGCGCCGCCCCGCGTCGGTTCCCCGGCACATCTGACCCTGTGGGCCTTCGACGCGGCGATGCGGGTGCGCAATCTGCTGTGGCATCCGTCCTTCGTGATGTACTACCGCACGTTCCGTCTCCACGAGGTGCGTACGGAACTCGCCGAGGCCGGATTCACGGTGGAGCTGTGGCCGTTGGAGGAGTTGGGACGGCTGCCGGACGGCAGCCCCCGGTGCCGGCTGGTCGTGGCGCGCCGCCCTGCCTAGCGCGGACCATCCGGTCGGGCCCACCACTCAGTGGAGCGGCTACGCCAACGCCCCGTAGTACGCGTCCCCCGACGGCGGGTGCTGTCCCCCGGGCGGGTGGTCCGGTCCGGGGTGGTGGTCTGGTCGGGGGTGATGGATGGGGCGCTGTCCGCCCCGCAGGGGCAGGCCGCTGCCGCCCCGCCGCCCCGCGACGATCTCCGCCGCGATGGACAGCGCGGTCTCCTCCGGGGTGTGGGCGCCGAGGTCGAGGCCGATGGGACTACGCAGCCCCGCCCGCTCCCGATCGGTCAGTCCGGCCTCGCGCAATCGGGCGTCCCGCTCCCGATGGGTGCGGCGGGATCCCATCGCGCCGACGTAGGCCACAGGTCGTCGTAGGGCGCGTACCAGCAGAGGGATGTCGAACTTGGCGTCATGGGTCAGGACGCACAGCACGGTCCGGGAGTCGGTGGGGGTGGCGTCGAGATAGCGGTGCGGCCAGGCGACGACGATCTCGTCCGCCTCGGGGAAGCGCTCCCGGGTGGCGAAGACGGGCCGGGCATCGCACACGGTGACGTGATAGCCGAGGAACTTGCCGATGCGCACCAGCGCCGCCGCGAAGTCGACCGCACCGAAGACGATCATGCGCGGTGCGGGGCCGGTCGTCTCCACCAGGATGCGCAGGGCAGTGGCACACCGGCTGCCGTCCTCGCCGAGGTCGACGGTGTCCGTGCGGCCCGCTTCCCACAACACGGCGGCTTCGGCCGCCACGGCCCGGTCCAGCGCGGGGAGGCCGCCGAGGGTGCCCTCGCAGGCGCCCCCGGGGCGGGCCAGGAGCGCGCGCCCCAACAGCGGCGGTGGTCCGTCGACGACCCGGGCGAGGGCGACGCCCTCACCGCGCGCTGCTGCGGCGAGCGCCGCGTGCACCACGACCGAGGGATCGGACGGGCCGGCCGACGGGTGCGTCGGGGCGGCACCCGAAGACCGGGCACGGACCGGGGTGATCAGGATGTCGATCGCGCCACCGCAGCTCAGCCCCACCGCGAAGGCGTCCTCGTCGTCGTGGTCGAAGCGTTCCCGCACCGGCCGACCGTCCTCGTTCGCCTGCCGGCACAGGTCGTACACGGCTGCTTCCACACACCCCCCGGAGACCGAGCCGATCGCGTTCCCCTCGGTGTCCACCGCGAGGGCCGCACCCAGTTGGCGGGGTGCGCTGCCGCTGATGCCCACCACCGTGGCCACGGCGAACGCACGGCCCTGTGCGACCCACCGGTTCAGGTCGTCGGCGATGTCCAGCATGGCGGCCTCCTGATGTCTTCGGCGGGTGACGGTCGGGGGGAGCCGTCCGTCACCCGCCGGTCGTACCGGTGAGGTGTTCGGGACGCACCGGCACCCGGGTGAGCGCCAGACCGGTGGCGGCACGAATGGCCGCGAGCACGGCAGGCGTCGAGGAGAGCGTGGGGGCCTCACCGACTCCGCGGAGCCCGTAGGGGGCGTGGTCGTCGGCGAGTTCCAGCACATCGACGGGGATGGTGGGGGTGTCGAGGATGGTGGGGATCAGATAGTCGGTGAAGGAGGGGTTGCGCACCTGTGCGGTCACCGGGTCGACGACGATCTCCTCCATCACCGCGATCCCCAGGCCCTGGGTGGTGCCGCCCTGGATCTGCCCGACGACGGAGAGGGGGTTCAACGCCTTGCCGACGTCCTGGGCGCAGGCGAGTTCGACCACCTTGACCAGGCCCAGTTCGACGTCGACCTCGACGACCGCGCGATGGGCGGCGAAGGAGTACTGGATGTGGCCGTTGCCTTGACCGGTGACCCGGTCGAGAGCCTCCGTGCGCCGGGGGCGCCACTCGACCTCGGCTTCGATCGGCTCGTCGCCCACCACCTCGGCCAGGTCGGCCAACGCCTCGCCCCCGTCGGTGACCACCTTGCCGTCCTCCAGTCGGAGGTCCGCGTGGGCCCAGGCCGGGTGGTACGAACCGTGGGTGCGCCGGCCCCGTTCGAGGACGCGTTCGCGCACGGTCTCGCAGGCGTGTTTGATCGCGCCGCCGGTGACATAGGTCTGCCGGGACGCGGAGGTGGAGCCGGCGGAGCCGACCCGGGTGTCCGCGGGTGCGATGGTGACCCGGGCGATGCCCAGTTCGGTGCGGGCGATCTGGGCGTGGACGGTCACCCCGCCCTGGCCGACCTCGGCCATCGCGGTGTGCACGGTGACCACCGGCTCACCCGCGACGCTCTCCAACCGGACCCGGGCGGTCGAGTAGTCGTCGAAGCCTTCCGAGAAGCCGACGTTCTTGATGCCCACCGCGTACCCCACCCCGCGCACCACGTCCTCGCCGTGGGTGGTGTTGGACAGACCGCCCGGCAGCGCACGCAGATCGGCCGCCGCGCCCGCGGTCTCCCACTGGCGTTCCGGCGGCAGCGGGCGGGCCTTGACCCGCCGCAGCAACTCGGCCACGGGCGCGGGGAAGTCGACCCGCTGGCCGGTGGGCATGATCGTGCCCTGGGACATGGCGTTGCGCTGTCTGAACTCGACCGGGTCGAGGCCGAGTTCGGCGGCGACCCGGTCCATCTGGGCCTCGTAGGCGAAGCACGCCTGGACCGCCCCGAAGCCTCGCATCGCCCCGCAGGGAGGGTTGTTGGTGTAGAGGGCGATGGTTTCGATGTCGACGTCGTCGACCACGTAGGGACCGATGCCGAGCGATGCCGCATTGCCCACCACCGCCGGTGACGAGGACGCGTACGCCCCGCCGTCCAGCACGATCCTGCACTTCACATGGGTGAGCTTGCCGTCCTTGGTGGCGCCGTGCTCATAGGTGAGCTTCGCCGGGTGCCGATGGACATGGCCGAAGAACGATTCGAACCGGTTGTAGACCATCTTCACCGGTCTGCCGGTGTGCAGGGCGAGCAGACAGGCATGGATCTGCATGGAGAGGTCTTCCCGGCCGCCGAAGGCGCCGCCGACACCGGAGAGCGTCATCCGCACCTTGTTCGGGGGCAGACCGAGGACGGGGGCGATCTGTTGGAGGTCGGCGTGCAACCACTGGGTGGCCACGTGCAGTTCCACCCCGCCGTCGTCCGCGGGGATGGCCATGCCCGATTCGGGGCCGAGGAACGCCTGGTCCTGCATCCCGAAGACGTACTCGCCGGTGACGATGACCTCGGCGCGCTCCGCGGCCCGGGCCGCATCGCCGCGGACGATCGGCTGCCGGTGCACGATGTTGGGGTGGGGCACGTGGGCGCTGTAGTGGTCGTCGCGGTCCTCGTGGATGAGGACGGCATCGGGTGCGGTGGCGGACTGCTCGTCCGTGATCACCGGCAGTTCGACGTAGTCGACGCGGATCTTGGCGGCGGCGCGGCGGGCGGTCTCGGGGTGGTCGGCGGCGACCAGGGCCACCGGCTCGCCGTGGTGACGGACCTTGCGGTGGGCGAGCACCGGGGCGTCCTGGATCTCCAGACCGTAGTGCCGGACGTCCGTGGGGAGGTCCGCGTGGGTGAGCACGGCGTGCACCCCGGGGACGGCGAGGGCTTCGGAGACGTCGATCGACCGGATTTCGGCATGGGCCAGCGGGGAGCGCAGGGTGTGGCCCCACAGCATGTCCTCGTGCCAGAGGTCGGAGGCGTACGCGAACTCCCCGGTGACCTTCAGGACTCCGTCCGGGCGCAGGGTGGACTCCCCGATGCCGCCCCGGGTGCGAGTCCCCCGGTTGAGACCGGTGGTGGTGTGCATCTCGGTCATGTCCCTCACACCGCCCCTTCGGATGGTGCCTGACGGGCGGCGGCGAGCCGGACCGCGTCCATGATCTTCTCGTAGCCGGTGCAGCGGCAGAGGTTGCCGGAGAGGGCTTCCCTGATGTCGGCGTCGGACGGTTCGGGGTGGCGCTCCAGCAACTCGTCCGCGGCGACCAGCAGTCCGGGGGTGCAGAAACCGCACTGGACCGCTCCGGCGTCGACGAACGCCCGTTGGATCGGTGCGAGCGGATCGGTTTCCGCCGCGCACCCGGCTGCGGTCCCTTCGGCCATGGTGTCGTCGCGCTGTCGGGCGAGGTCCGCGAGCCCCTCGACGGTGACGACGTCCCGCCCCTCGGCCTGTCCCGCGGCGACCAGACAGGAGCAGACCGGCACCCCGTCGAGCCGTACCGTGCAGGAGCCGCACTCGCCCTGTTCGCAGGCGTTCTTGGAGCCGGGAAGCCCGAGGCGCTCGCGCAGCACGTACAGCAGGCTTTCGCCCTCCCACACGTCGTCGGCCTGTTGCGGACGTCCGTTGACGGTGAAATTCACCCGCACGGGGTGCTCCTCTCGTGGCCGCGGTACGACTGCCAGGTCCAACCCAGGGTGCGTCGGGCCAGCACTCCGACCGCGTGCCGGCGGTAGCGGGCCGTGCCGCGGACGTCGTTGATGGGATTGCAGGCACCCGAGGCCAGTTCTGCGAACTGGCGTGCGACCGAAGGTGGAAGGGGCCGGCCGCTGTCCCAGAACCCGCCTTCGTCGAGCGCGGCGGCCAGGAACTCCTCCGCCACCTTGGCCCGTACGGGTGTCGGCGCAGCTGATCCGATCCCCGTGCGGACCGTACGGGTGGCGGGGTGGAGGGCGAGCGAGAAGGCGCAGACCGCGATCACCATGGCGTTGCGGGTGCCCACCTTGGCGAACTGCTGCGGGCCGTCGGCCCGGCGGATGCGGACGGCCCTGATCAGTTCGTCGGGAGCGAGGGCGTTGCGCTTGACGCCCGTGTAGAAGTCGTCGATGGGGATGAGGCGAGTGCCGCGGAGCGATACGGCCTCGACCTCCGCGCCCGCGGCGAGGAGCGCCGGATGGGCGTCTCCCGCGGGCGATGCGGTGCCGAGGTTGCCGCCGACACCGCCCCGGTTGCGGATCTGCGGCGAGGCCACGGTGTGCGCGGCGAGGGCGAGGGCCGGAAGCTCGGTCCGCAGGTGTTCCATGATCCGGGCGTACGGGACGGACGCGCCGAGCCGGACCCCGTCGTCGCCGACCTCCCATTCGCCGAGCTCACCGATGCGGGTGAGGTCCATCAGCCGGGAGGGCCTTCGATGGTCAAAGTTGATCTCGACCATGACGTCGGTGCCACCCGCGATGGGCACGGCCGCGGGGTACTCCGCTTTGGCGGCGAGCGCATCCTCCCAGCTGGCGGGGCGGAGGAAGTCCATGAACGGCTCTCTTCCGATCGTCTGCCGCGGGCCGGAACACCACCTGCGGCCGATCCGGTGCTGTCGTCGTCGTACGGCCACCGGGTGGGCGGGGCGCGGCTGGCCGGTAGTCGGCCGGCCCTGCCCCTGTGGTGTTCACCGGGTGTCGCCTCAGTACACAAGGGCGTCCTCCATGCGGTGCAGTCACCGAAACCATGAAGGAGTTGGCTGGTCGACCGTTGCATCTTGTAGATTCGAACGAAAGGCGAGCCGGGTGGTCACGGTCAGGTGGCACTCCCCGCCCCTCCCCCGGGACCTCCGACGTGCGGTGTCGGAGGTGACGGGCCGAGAACACGCGACAACGAGATGGATCGGCGGCGACGAGATGCGGCTGCGCGCACTGCTGGAGAACGATGCGCTGGGGCTGCGGTTGCTCGGCGGTGAGGACGAGCTGGATCGCGGCGTGCGGGGGGTGATGACCACCGATCTGCGCGACCCGAGCCGCTATCTCTCCGGGGGCGAACTGGTGCTCACGGGGCTCGCGTGGCGGCGATCCGCCCGGGACACCGAACCCTTCGTCCGCATCCTGGCGGCGGCCCAGGTGGCCGCGCTGGCCGCGGGTGAGGCGGAGCTCGGCGACATCCCCGACGATCTGATCGCGGCCTGTGCCCGGCATCGGCTGCCCCTCTTCGCGGTGAACGAATCCGTCGCCTTCGCCACGATCACGGAGTACGTGGTGCGCCAGGTGTCGGGGGAGCGAGCCGGCGATCTCGCCGCGGTCGTCGACCGGCACCGCAGACTGATGACGTCGGGGCCGGCCGGAGGGGGGCCGGAGGTCGTCCTCGACCTCCTCGGCTCCGATCTGGACCTGCACGCCTGGGTGCTCTCCCCCACCGGCCGACGGATCGCGGGCGGCGAGCTGCCGGCCTCCGTGGGCGCCACCCTGGCGGGTGAACAGCTGGCAGCGGTGCGCAGCGGACGACGCGGACCGCACCGGGTGACCGTCCAGGGCCGGACGTACTCGCTCTTCCCGATTCGCAACACCGGCCGGGGCGACCAGACCGAGGGCGGCGACGTCCGGGAGAGCGTGCTGTCCGACTGGTTGCTCGCGGTCGAGGCGGATGCCGCGGACTGGCCGGCCGAGCGACTCGACCTGCTCCAAGGAGTCACCCAGCTGATCGCGGTCGAGCGGGACCGGCGGGAGGCCGCCCGTACGGTACGTCGACGGCTGGCGCAGGAAGTGTTGGAGCTGGTCCAGACGGGCGCCGCGCCGGCTGAGGTCGCGGCCCGGCTGCGGGTCGCCGCCCCGGTGCTGTTGCCCGGTCTGGGCTCCGCGCCGCACTGGCAGGTGGTGGTGGCACGGGTGGACTGGGGTCCGGACTCCGCGGCGATCGAGGTGGGTCCGGTCGCCCAGTCGTTGTTGGAGGAGATCCTGATCGATCCCTCATCGTCGGGGCCCGACTCATCGGACCGGATCGCCGTGGCCCACGTCGGCCAGGAGGCCATCGCCCTGGTGCCGCTGCCGGCGGCGTCCCCCGCCGGTGAGGGGGGCACGGAGGGAGTGGTGCAGGCCGGACTCCATGCCGAGGCCTTGCTCAGGACGGTCCAGCAGCCGCTGTCCGCGGGATTGGCGGACGACGGGCGGCTGACACTGGGCGTCAGTGCCCCGGTGAGTTCGGCGGAGGGGCTGCGGGGGGCGCTGGAGGAGGCCCGGCACGCCCGCCGGGTGGCAGCCGCCCGACCGGGCCGGGTGTCCGCTGCCGGCCATCATGAACTGGCCTCGCACGTACTGCTGTTGCCGTTCGTCCCGGACGACGTCCGCAGGGCGTTCACCGCCCGGCTGCTCGACCCGCTGCGCGAGTACGACCGGCGCCACCGGGCCGAGTTGATCCCGACGCTGGAGGCGTTCTTGGAGTCGGACGGCTCCTGGACGCGCTGCGCCACCCGGCTCCATCTGCATGTGAACACCCTGCGCTACCGGGTGGGCCGGATCGAACAGCTCACGGGTCGGGATCTTTCCCGACTGGAGGACAAGCTGGACTTCTTCCTGGCGCTGCGGATGAGCTGAGCGACACCCCGACAAGCGGAACCGAGCGACACCGAGCGGCACCGAGCGAAACCGAGCAAACCGCGCCGACCTGAACCGACCCGAACGGCGCTCGGTCGACGCTCCCGGGCGGGCCGTCCGACGTCGTCTCGTTCGCCCTCTTCCGGGTGAACTCGCACCCCTCCTTCGGGGGAATCCGCGGACCGCCCCACGCATCCCGATCACCCCATCGTCCACTCCCGCATCCCTGATGCATCCCTGACCGGAAAGAGCGCTCTCCTCGGAAGCCCTTTCCGGCCCGAGTGGCCGGTATTCGAACACTCGTCCGCAGGGTGCCCCGCCCGGCATCGGGGACTCGAAGGCACCGATCCCGGCATCCCCCGTTCAGCAGCGCGCTTCGGAGCGAGCCGGGCGGCCCCAGGGGCATCCCGACCGCGTGGATGATCAGCGCAGGGCGTTGACGGGCGGGCCGATCGGGGGGGCTCGACGAAGTGCCTCACGGCAGCGATTCGAGCCCGCCCACCGATAGGGTCGACGCACCCCGCGGACTCGACCGACGGTCGGCCGGTTCACAACTCCCCAGCGTCCCGGCCCGTTGGCGAGTTCCGTACGCCGTCCCCGACTTCAGGACCGCCACACCCCTGCGATCTTGGCCATCACCCGGGTCAGTCCGAACCCATCGGCGGGCCAGGGATTGTGAAACAATTCACCAGAACCCTTGGCCGGGCAACCCCATCCATGCTGAGATGCCATCTACTCAACAGCTCAATGGCGTGCTCGGGGAGGGCATAGTGGCGCATACCGCCATGTCTGGTTCCGGAACCACCGCAGGTGACGACCCTCTCCAGACCGCGGTGTGGCGGCTGCGTTCGCGCGGCTGTTGGACCGACGCGGCGGCTCTGCTCGCACCTCACGCGGGCAACGCGGCGGCAGCTCTGGAGCGGGCAGGACTACTGGTCGAGCGCTGTCTGTTCACCGGCGACGGGTGGGCGGACGCGGAGGACGCGCTCCGCACGGCGGAAGCCGTGGCACAGGATGACGAGGAGCGCGGCGGCGCCGCGTGCGAGCGCGGCAGACTGGCCTACGCCGCAACCCTGCTGCGCGTGCGCGACCGGGCCGACGAGGCCCGCTCGGCGCTCGGCCGGGCCGCGGCGCTCCTCGCCCCCACCTCACCGGGCAGGCCCCTACTCGACTTCCGGCGCGGTCTGGTCGCCGAACACATCGCGAAGGCACCCCAGGCGGCCCGGGCCGCGTACCGCCGCGCCCACGACGGGGCCACCGCCCAGGGCGATCTGCTGCTGCTCTCCTTCACCTGGCACCAACAGGCCGGACTCTCCCTGCGCGAGGGCGAGTTGGCGGAGGCACGGCTGGGGTACTCCGAGTCCCTGCGGCTCCGGGTGGAGTTGGGCTATCTCATCGGTACGGCGTCGGCGCTCGCCGGGCTGGCCGACTGCGAGCCCGAGCCGGAGGCCGGGCGGTTGCGCGCCGAAGCGCGCCGTCTCTTCCGGCTCCTCGGCGGGGTCCCCGTCTGGCTGGCGGGTCAGCTGACGGCTTCCGTCGCTCCGCAGGCACCGGCCCCGGTGAGCGGCCCGCCCCAGGGAGCCCAGGTGACCGCCCCTCGCGCGGTGACCAAGGGGGTGCAGGGGGCCGCGCAGGGCGAGACGCCCAAGGCCGCGGCGGCGAAGCCCCCCGTACAGAAGGCGGTACCGCCGTCCCCCACTCAGCCGGAGCCCGCCGCGTAGGGGATCGAAAGGCGGGACCCGTTCCCAGCTCCGCCCCGCGGGACGACCGAGCAGGGGGACCGCTCAGGCCGGCGGTCGGGGCGGGAGAGCCGGTTCCAACAGGTCCAACGCGCGCGACCAGCCGAAGGAGCCACCCCCCGAGGTCACCGCCCCGGGTACGGCGTCGTCGATCAGCACTCCCATGCTCCGCAACCGCTCCAGGCTCTGCACGTAGGCGGGATGGGTCGCCTGTGCGGCGCTGAGACAGGGCAGTACGGCGATCGGGACGCCCGAGCCCGCCGATTCGCAGAGGATGCCGAGCGCCAGAGTGTCCGAAATGCCGGCCGCCCATTTGTTGATCGTGTTGAAGGTCGCCGGTGCCACCGCGACGGCGTCGGGGGGCGGAAGGGGGCGCGGCTCGTCGGGCCGGCGCCAGGCCGATCTGATCGGAAGGCCCGTGCGCGCCTCGATGACGGCCCGGTCGACGAAGCCGAGTGCCTGTGGAGTCGCGACGACCCCCACCCGCCAGTGCCTCTGCTGCGCCGCGACGATCAATTCGTCGATCTGCGAGGCCACTTGAGCCGCGCAGACCACGATGTAGAGGAAGGGTCGCGGGGATCGGTCGGTCATCGGTCGCCTCCCTGTGATCGTCGGCGGCAGCGGCCCGGGCTCCCCGGGGGCGGCGCCACCGCTGCCGGACCGGACACGCTCAGTCCTCCGCGCCGGTGAAATGGTCGCGCACCAGCGTGCTCACCACGGCGAGGTCCTGGGCGGCCAGCGCCTCCAGGAGGGCCATGTGCTCCGCCGCATCGGCCATCAGTTCCGCAGGGCGGGCGATCGCCCCACCGGTGAGTGACCACTGTGAGCGTCGATGGAGATCCTCCGCGACGCCCACCAGTTGATCGTTGCCGGCGAGTGAGAGCAGCGCTCGGTGAAAGGCCCGATCGGATTCCGCATAGCGAGCGCGGTCCCCGACCGCCGCGGCGGCCACGGTCGCCTCGGCGAGGGGCCGGAGTTCGACCCAGCGCGCGGAAGGGACCGTACGGGCCAGCCGGAGCATGACCGGAATCTCGATCAGGGCGCGCACTTCGGCGAGCTCGGCCAGTTCTCGGGGGGTACGGACCGTGATGCGGAACCCCCGATTGGGGACGACCTCGACCGTGCCCTCAGCGGCCAGGCGCTGCATGGCCTCGCGTACCGGGGTGGCGGAGACTCCGAAACGCTCGGCGAGCACGGGGGCCGAGTAGACCTCTCCGGGTGTCAGCCCGCCGTCGACGAGCGCGGTGCGCAACGCTTGGAGGATCTGTCCGCGCACGGAGTGGCGCCGGACCGTGTGCGGGTGCTCATCGGACCGGGGCGGACGGTTCTTCTGCCCGGTCCCATCGAGTTCGCCCTGGGGTCCGGCGGAGGAGGGCACCGTACTGCCGTCGGGTGTGCCGAGCGCCATGGCCGAGCGGCGCTCAATCCGGGCAGCCCCTTCGGGCGGTCGGCCGGCGGGGCGGTTCCGGGTGCGGGAGTGTTCGCCACGCGTCTGCTCGGGCAGGGTCGTTCGGCTCCCCTCACGGGCATCGGAGGGGTCTTCGCCCTGCTCGTACGGGGTGGGCGGGGCCGCTGCGGCGGTGATCGAGGAGCGCTCTGGCCGGGCGGTCGCACGTGCTCGGGCCTGCTCCACTCGGGTCCTCCTCCGACCGGCGGGACGACCCGGCTGGCGGTTGCGGGGCCATGGGTGCACCATAGGCGGACTGGACTCCAGTTCAAACACCGATGCGGTCGGGTAAGGTAAGGCTAACCTGCTAACGATCGCGATTCGGTGGTCCCCGGCATGATCCTTCCCGCCTTGACGCCCTCGCTGGCCTCACCCCTCGAAGACTCCTACGCGCGTCTCGGCGAGGTCTATCCCACCCTGCGGATACGGGAGCTCGCGAACGGCGAACCGACGCCCTCGGGCCCCGGCTGGGTCAGTGCCCACGAACTCGCCGCCGGCGGGGCCGCGCTCGACGCCTTCTTGGCGTGGGACAACGCCCAGGTGCTCAGGGACTACGGCGAACAGGCCCGCCCCGACGTGATCGCGAGCTTCGGGCTGCACCGCTACGCGTGGCCCGCCTGCCTCCTGTTCACCGTCCCCTGGTTCCTGCGCCGCCGCGTGCCCCGGGTGCCCGCGGAGAACGTCTGCCTCCAGCGGACGCTCGGACAGATGACGGTACGGATCACCGGCTTCTCCTGTCTGCCCGGGGATCCCGCGGCAGCCCTCCCCGGCGCCCGCGTGGTCGCGGACGAGGAAGCGCTGCGCGAGGAGTTGCGGGCGGCGGTCGCCGAGCACATCGAACCGCTGCTGAACGGTTTCGGCCCCCGGATGCGGCGCGGCAAGCGGGCGCTGTGGGGCATGGCGAGCGACGAGGTCGTGGAAGGGCTCTGGTACATCGGCAACCGCCTCGGCGAGGAACAGCGGGCCATGGCGGAGCTGGAGTTGCTGTTGCCGGGCACCACCAAGCCCTATGTGGGCACGCCGGGCTTCCGGGTGCTGAACGGCCCCGCGGGTGAGCAACTCCCCACCCGGGATCGCGCGAGCTGCTGCCTCTTCTACACGCTCCGACCGGACGACACCTGTGTCACCTGCCCTCGTACCTCCGACGCCGCACGGGTCGCAAGGCTGCTTCCGGGCGAGTGATCACGCGTCAGTCACGGTGCATCGAGGTGGTTACGCTATGGATGTCACGCCCCCCGTCCGGGTGATATAAATCGTACGCACCTCACTCTGACCGCGCGTCAGTTCGAGCGAAACACACCTATCCGTATGCCGTATGGCCCCATTGGCGTTCTCTTGCCACGAAACCCCCTGGGATCGCCAGGACTTCGGTCACTATGGCGGCCGAAATGCCCTACCGCGATGCAGATGCAAGGGACACCAACACATGAGAGACATATCGCTTACCTGGCTGCTTCCCGGCGGCGTGATGGTCGTGGGAGTCCTGGTGGCGGTCGTAGTGCTCGCACGCGGCAAGAAAGCCGCTGCCAAGCCCCAGGTGGAGGATTCCTGGGAGCGCAGTGAGGAGCGCCGAAGGCGCAAGGAAGCCATATACGGCACTGCTTCCTACGTTCTCCTCTTCTGCTGCGCGGCGGTTGCCGCAGCACTCTCCTTCCACGGCCTGGTCGGCTTCGGCCGACAGAATCTGAACCTCTCCGGGGGCTGGGAGTACCTGGTCCCCTTCGGTCTCGACGGCGCGGCCATGTTCTGCTCCGTGCTCGCCGTCCGTGAGGCCAGCCACGGTGACGCCGCCCTCGGCTCCCGACTCCTGGTGTGGACGTTCGCCGGTGCCGCCGCCTGGTTCAACTGGGTGCACGCACCGCGCGGCCTCGGTCACGACGGCGCGCCCCAGTTCTTCGCCGGCATGTCGCTGTCCGCCGCCGTCCTCTTCGACCGCGCGCTGAAGCAGACCCGTCGGGCGGCACTGCGCGAGCAGGGCCTGGTGCCCCGTCCGCTGCCGCAGATCCGTGTCGTCCGCTGGCTGCGCGCTCCCCGCGAGACCTTCAACGCCTGGTCGTTGATGCTGCTTGAGGGTGTCCGCACCCTCGATGAGGCGGTCGAGGAAGTGCGTGAGGACCGTCAGGCCAAGAAGGAGAGCCGTACCCGCAGCCGCGACCAGCAGAAGTTGGACCGGGCGCGGATAAAGGCCCTCAACCGGCAGCACCGCGCCTGGGGTCGGGGTCGCGTCCTCCAGGACCCGGACCTGCCGGCGCTCAACTCCGGTGCGGCGGGTGGTTCTGCACAAGCACTGACGGGTGCGCCGGATTCAAAACCCGTCGCGGAGCCTGCCATAGGATCCGGACAGCTGCCTCTTCCTTCTCGGCACTCTCTCCGGTCCGCCAGTTCGACCCCCGGGTCTGAGCCCATCAGGGTAGACCTCACCGCTGAGGACGACACCCAGACCCTTCCGCGTCTGGACTCCTTGGAGCGCAAACTCAAAGACCTGGAGCAGCAGTTCGGCTAGGCAACCACCGAGCTGTAACCACCCTCCCGAGGCAGTGTCAAAGGCCGGCCTGGCATCAGGCCGGCCTTTTGCGCAGCTCGAACCAGATGACCTTGCCCGCGCGCTGGGTCCGCACGCCCCAGGAGTCGGCGAGTTCGCGCACCAGCAGCAGGCCCCTGCCATGGGTGGAGAGGTCCTCCACGGACGGCGGTTCCACCGTGTCGCGGCCTTCGGGACGGAGCATCCGGGCTGCGGGGTGCGGCGGGTCCTGGACGGGCAGACCGGGCATAAAGTCGCGCACCTCCACCCGCAGCACGGAGGAGACGACGGTCACCGTGACCACCGCGCCGTGCTCCGTGTGGATCAGCGCATTGGTGACGAGTTCGCTGGCCAGCAGTTCAGCCGAACCAGCGGTGTCGGCCCGCTGGTCGGCGAGTTGTTGCGGGTCGAGGCGGGGCGAACCGTCCCCGAGGCCATGGAGGTCCTCGATCTCCTGCCAGTCCCTGAGCAGTTCCCTGATGAACACCCGTACCGCCGGCACCGATCCGAGGTCGGTACACCCTAATCGCCTGCGCAGCACGCCCCGTACGGCTGCGGACGGCATCTGCTGGGGTGCGGTGCTCCCCTGGTTGTGATTGGTCCGCTCCCGTCGTGGTGTCGGCGTCTGCTGCCCCCGCTGGGGCGCAGGGCGGGAGGGTGGCGGTGTCACCACTTCTGCCGACCTCACCTGATCCGTCTGCGCCCGGTTTCCCCCGTACATGTCATGCCCCCCGCATCCACCGTGCACGTCGTGTGCCGTGTGCGTGCCCTCGTCCTCTCGTCCGCCCCGCTCGGCGCTCCCGTCCGCACCGGGCCCGGCCCCGCCCTGACTCCCTGTCATCATCCCCACCCGAACGTCGGACCCGTGTCACGACTCGTTGCACCGAACGCTTCCACGGAGAGCATTGCCCTCTGGCGAGTGCACCACTCATGCCGAACGGGCAACCGCTCGCGTCGGGCAGGGCGCGTCATGCAAGGGACGGATCATGTCTACGTCCATTGCCGGAGAGCACTCACCGTGCACTCCCGTCGTTCGACGAGGTCGGCTCGGCGTCCGATCCATGGTTCCCGCTGGCCGTGGCGCTGGGCCGGCGGAATCCGGCAGTGTCGGCACGGGGCCGTGTTCGATGGGTCACGCCGGGCGTGCGCCGGCCCCCGGGAGGACGGCACCGGCGAGCGGACGCACCCGACGGGCCGGTTTCGGGCTGGTGTCCGGAGCAGTTCCGGGTCCGTTCCAGAGCGGTTGCCGGGTCCGTTCCAGAGCGGTTCCGGGTCGGGAGGGACGCTCAGGGCCTGGGTACGTTTCGCAGGTTGGAGCGGGCCATCTGGACCATCCGCCCCACCCCGCCGTCCAGCACCATCTTGCTGGCGGACAGCGCGAATCCGGTGACCATCTCCGCACTGATCTTCGGCGGGATCGAGAGGGCGTTCGGATCGGTGACGACGTCCACCAGCGCGGGCCCCTTGTGCTTCAGGGCGTCCTTGAGCGCACCTGCGAGTTGCTTGGGCTTCTCCACCCGTACGCCGTAGGCACCCGCCGCGCGGGCGATCGCCGAGAAGTCGGGGTTGACGTTGGTCGTTCCGTACGAGGGGAGACCGGCCACCAGCATCTCCAACTCGACCATGCCGAGGGAGGAGTTGTTGAAGAGCACGACCTTCACCGGCAGGTCGTACTGGACGAGGGTCAGGAAGTCCCCCATCAGCATCGAGAAGCCGCCGTCGCCGGACATGGAGATGACCTGCCGGTCACGGTCGACGAACTGGGCGCCGATGGCCTGGGGCAGTGCATTGGCCATCGACCCGTGGCTGAAGGAGCCGATGATGCGCCGCCGGCCGTTGGGCGAGAGGTAGCGGGCCGCCCATACATTGCACATGCCGGTGTCGACGGTGAACACGGCGTCCTCGTCGGCGAGGTCGTCGAGGACCGAGGCCACGTACTCCGGGTGGATCGGAACGTGCTTCTCCACCTTGCGCGTGTACGCCTTGATCACGCCTTCCAGCGCGTCCGCGTGCTTCTTCAGCATCTTGTCGAGGAACCTGCGGTCGGTCTTGACCCGCACACGCGGAATGAGACAGCGCAGCGTCTCACGGACGTCCCCCCAGACCGCGAGGTCCAGCTTGGAACGACGACCGAGGTGCTCGGGACGGACGTCGACCTGGACGATCTTCGCGTCGTCCGGCAGGAACGCCTGGTACGGGAAGTCCGTACCCAGAAGGATCAGCAGATCGCACTCGTTCGTGGCCTCGTAGGCGGCGCCGTAGCCCAGCAGACCGCTCATCCCCACATCGTACGGATTGTCGTACTGGATCCACTCCTTGCCCCGGAGGGCATGGCCGACGGGGGACTTGATCCGCTCGGCGAACTCCATCACCTCGGCGTGCGCACCCGCCGTACCGCTACCGCAGAAGAGGGTCACCCGATCGGCCTCGTCGATCATGCGGATCAACTTGTCGATCTCGGCGTCGCCGGGCCGCACGGTGGGTCGTGAGGTCACCAGCGCGTGTTCCATGGTCTTCTCTGGAGCCGTCTGCGAAGCGATGTCACCGGGCAGCGAGACGACACTGACGCCGCTGCGTCCGATCGCGTGTTGGATCGCCGTCTGGAGCAGGCGCGGCATCTGCTTGGGGTTGGAGATCAGTTCGCTGTAGTGGGAACACTCCCGGAACAATTGGTCCGGGTGGGTCTCCTGGAAGTAGCCCAGCCCGATCTCGCTGGACGGGATGTGGGAGGCGAGGGCGAGCACCGGGGCCATGGAGCGGTGGGCGTCGTACAGCCCGTTGATCAGATGGAGGTTGCCGGGCCCGCAGGAGCCCGCGCACGCGGCGAGCTTCCCGGTGATCTGCGCCTCGGCGCCGGCGGCGAAGGCCGCGGTCTCCTCGTGCCGGACCTGGACCCAGTCGATGGCGGAGTTGCGGCGGATGGCGTCGACGACGGGGTTGAGGCTGTCGCCGACCACCCCGTACAGACGCTGGACGCCGGCGCGGACGAGGATGTCGACGAACTGTTCCGCCACGTTCTGCTTGGCCATGGGATGCGCACCCTTCTACGGCTTGACGGCCTAAGGGTCCATCAACCCATGGCTGGCGGGGTTTCGCCTCTCAGTGCGGTCCGGCGGTCGGTGTCGGTACCGGTGGGGGGTCAGGTCTCCCAGACGGCGACGGCCGTGCGGTCGTCCGCGTATCCCGTCGCCCGCAGTTGGACGTCCGCGAGGAACGCCGCGAGTCCGGGGGGCTCGGCAGCTGCCGTCCAACGGTTGGCGAGTTCACCGGAGAGTTCCGGCTCCGAGCGCAGCGGTTCGGCCAGCCCGGGGCTGCACAACAGCAGGGTGTCCCCGGGCTGTGCCACCGAGGCACGGAAGCGGAAGGGCTCCGTCGGTCCCGGTGAGGGGATTTCGACATAGGGCGAAGGAGGCGAGGGAATTCCCAGGTCCATGGTGAGTCGGTCGCCTGCGGGGGTCTCGGGCGGTGCGTCGAGCGACCGGTCGGACCCTTCCTCCGGTCCCGGCTGCTGGGGACGGGCAGACCCGTATCCGAGCACCGGCTCGCCCGTGGTGCCCTGCGGGGGTTCCGGTTCGATGTCCTGCCAGACGCCGTCCCGCAGTCGCAGCAGACCGCCGGCGCCGACCCCGAAGTACACCCGGGTACGGCAGGCGGGATCGGCCGAGAGCAGCAGACAGCGCAGTCCGGCCCGGTACTCGCCCGGCTCTGCCCCGGCGTCGACGGCGCTGGCGCGCAGTTTGCCGAGGCTGCGGTCGGTCAGCCGGTGCAGTCCGGACTTGAGATCGCCGCGACGGCCCGCCCGGATGTCCTCGGAGAGCCGGGCGTGACTGCGCCCGACGGCTCCGCCGATCCAGTGACAGGCGTCAGCGGCGGCGCGGTGCGCGACCTCGGCACCCGCTGACCTGACCCCGCTGGCGACCGCCACCAGCACAAGGGCACCCGTGCCGTTGCCGAAGCGGACGGTCAGCAGCGCATCGCGCCGGGGTTCTCCCCGGTAGCGGGCGGAGTCCCCCCGGACCGACGCGGCCCGCAGGATGAAGGATCCGTAGCGGGCGCCGTCCAGAACGGTGTCGGACGGTGTGTGGCCGAGCCCCTCGGGGGTGGCGGCCGGCAGCGCGGTGGGCTCGGGGTCGTAGGTGGGCGGGCGGTCTCCGACGTATCCGCTGCGGGGGCGGTCGGGGCCGGTGGTCCTGGGACCGGGGGTTCGGGCGAAGGCTGGCGGCACGCTGGGCCGCTGTGGGACGTCCGCGGCGGGCCGGGCGGGCGGGCGCGGTGCGGCGGTCGGGGCTGGCGGGGGGACGGGCTGTGCCGCCGGCTCTTCCGGAACGGGAGGCTCCCAAGGGGCGCGGGGACGTGGTGCGTGCGGGGTGGTCGGCGCGGCGGGCCGTCGTTGCGTTCGCGGAGGGTCCGCGGGTGGCTCAGTCGGTGTCGCGGGTGGCTCGGTCGGTGGCGACGGCGCCGGGCGGGCCACATCGGGCGGTACTACGGGACGCGACGGCCGATCGACCGGTTCGTGCCGCTCTCGTTCGGTCGCTTCGTCGGCGGCCCGGGCGACGACCTGTCCGGGTTCCGTCCCCTGTCCGTCGCGGGCGTTCGCACGGTTCGGGGCGTTACTGGCGTTGGTGGTGATACTGGCGTTGGTGGTGTTGGTGCGCTTCGTCGGATGCGGTTCCCGTCGCTGCGGGGCAGTTCCCGGAACGGGTGCGGTCCTGGGGTCAGGTACGGACGGCGTCACCGCGTCCGAGGCGGAGTCGAACCGGGTATCCAGGGTGTCGCCCGTACGCGTCGTCGGTCCCGTGTCCGGCGTGGACTCGTCGTACAGCCGGTTCCACCAGTCGTCTTCGGCCTGCTGACTCATGCCCTTATTGTCCACAGTGAGTGCCGCATGAGAATGGGGCTTTCCGAAAACCTATAAGCATCAACAGATCTGACCTGCCTGCCCCTTGGCCGTCGTTTCGGCCAAGACCCACGTGGCCGAACGGTGTTGCACCTCGACTGAATCACCCCGAATCCGACGCAAGTGCACCATTCCTTGGGGTTGGTGAGGTGACAGTGGACTCGTAGTGGTCCAGGGGTGGATGGTGCATGGATGATGGGATTGGCGTGAACACGCCGTGGCCGTTTTCCGCCATGGATGCAGGGGAAGTGCAGGCCCGGGAGGGCAGGTGCTGGAAGGGGTCTGGTGCTCGGAGCGATAGGTCTCGATGAGGGACAGGAGTCCGCCTACCGTGCTCTCGTGGCGCTCGGGGCGGCCGAGGTGACCGACCTCGCCCGCCGGCTGGCACTGCCGGAAACCGAAATGGAACGGGCACTGCGCCGTCTGGAGCAGCGCGGTCTGGCCGCCCGGTCCTCGGCCCGCGCGGGGCGATGGGTGGCTGCACCCCCGGGGGTGGCGCTCGGTGCCCTGCTGACCGAGCAACGCCAGCAGTTGGACCAGGCCGAGTTGGCCGCGGCGGTACTGGCCCGCCAGTACCGTGCGGAAGCCACCGGATCGACGAACCACGACCTGGTGGAGTTGGTGACCGGCCAGAGCGCGATGGCCCACCGCTTCGCCCAGTTGCGGCTCGGGGCGGTGAAGGAGGTCTGTGCGCTGGTCACCGACCTCGACCAGCTCGGATCCGTCGCGGACCACGTCGGTGGAGTGGGCCCGGATCCCCTGGTGGACCGATTCAGGGACCACCCCGTGCACGACCCGATGGGCACCGAATGGATCGACGGACTCCCGCCGTACGGCGGATTCAGCCATCGAACGGTGCTCTCCCGCGAGGCGCTGTCCGTCTCCGGTGCCGTACCGCAGCTCATCGGGGTCCTGGAGCGGGGTGCACAGGTCCGCGTCGTGGACGAGGTTCCGACCAGGCTGGTCATCGCCGACCGGTCCATCGCCATGGTCCCCCTCACCGGGCGGGACTCCGACCCCGCCGCGCTCGTCGTCCATGGGTGTGGCCTGCTCGACGCGCTGACCTGCCTGTTCGATGCGGTCTGGCGCGAGGCGGTCCCCCTGCGGTTGGGCATGGGCGCCCTGGCCGGCTGTCTCTCCGAGACCGCCGGCGGCCCCGATGCCACGGATCTGGAGATCCTCTCCCTGCTCCTCGCCGGCATGACAGACGCACGCGTGGCCAAACAGCTGGACCTGGGGCTGCGGACCGTGCAGCGCAGGGTGAAGGGGTTGATGGAGCTGACCGGTGTGACGACCCGGCTCCAGTTGGGCTGGCACGCCTACGCCAAGGGGTGGGTGGCGCGCGACGCCACCGGGTGAAGCGCCCTATGAGGGGCTGACCAGGACCGCACGGCCGGCCATCCCACCGGCAGGCAGGGTGCCCACCGGCAGGCAGGGTGTGCCTCCGCCTCCCGGTGGGATGGCCTGCGACCTGCGGGACCGGCCCCGATACCGCACCCTTGGCAGATGGGCGTGTGGCAGCTCGTGCTGGTCGGCCTGGTGATGGTGCTGGGCCTCGTCGGGGTCATGGTTCCCGGTGTGCCCGGGCGATGGCTCGTATGGGCGGCGATGCTCTGGTGGTCGCTGCACGAGCAGTCGGGACTGGCCTGGGTGCTGCTCGTCGCCTCCACCGCGCTGTTCCTGGTCGACCAGGTGGTGGTGTGGCTGCTGCCGACACGCAGGCTGCGTGGTGTGGGCATCACCCGGCGGATGGCGGTCTTCGCCGGTACGGGCGCGGTGGTGGGGTTCGTCCTGCTGCCGGTGATCGGGGCGGTGCCGGGGTTCATCGGCGGGATCTACGGCACCGAGCGGCACCGGCTCGGGGGCCATGGTCAGGCGATGTCGGCCACCCGGCAGGTCATGCGGGCGGCGGGGACGAGCGTGCTGGTGGAGTTGTTCGCCTGTCTGCTGGTGGCGGGCGCCTGGCTGGGCGCGGTGATCTGGGGCTGACTCCGCCTGCCCTGCCGTGCGCACCGCTCACCGTCGCCCGGGTGGACGCATGGTGCGGCGGTCGATCGCACATCCGCCGATCGACCGCCGCACCCGATGGGTCACCTCACGCGACCGCGCTTCGCCTCCATGGCCGCACGGCCCTCCGCGTGCTTGCGCCGCCAGTCCCTGCGGATCTCCGCGCGCACCCGGGCATCGGTCTTCGCGACGATGTAGAGGTTCTCGCGCAGCAGCTTGCGGTAGCTGTCCAAACGGCGCTCGGCCAGCGAACCGTCCGCGACGGCGGCGAGCACGGCGCAGCCCGGCTCCGACTCGTGGGCGCAGTCGTGGAAGCGGCAGCCCTCGGCGAGTTCCTCGATCTCGGAGAAGACCTGTCCCACTCCCGTGCTCGCGTCCCACAGTCCCACTCCACGTAGTCCGGGAGTGTCGATGAGGACCCCGCCACCGGGCAGGGCGAGGAGATTGCGGGTGGTGGTGGTGTGACGGCCCTTGCCGTCGATGTCGCGCGTCTCCTGCACTTCCATCACGTCTTCACCGGTGAGGGCGTTGGCGAGGGTGGACTTGCCTGCTCCGGAGACGCCGAGCAGTACCGTCGTCCCGCTGGAGACGACGGCGGCCAGCACGTCCATTCCGAGCCCGGTCAGCGAACTGACGGGAAGGACCTGCACTCCGGGTGCAGCGTGTTGGACGTCGTCGACGAGATAGGACAGCCCGGTCGCGTCCGGTACCAGATCGGCCTTGGTGAGGACGACGATCGGTTGGGCACCGCTCTCCCAGGCCAGGGCGAGGAAGCGCTCGATCCGCCCGAGGTCGAGCTCGACGGCGAGGGAGACGGCGATGACGACGTGGTCGACGTTGGCCGCGAGGATCTGGCCCTCGGAGCGCTTCGACGAGGTGGAGCGGACGAAGGCGGTGCGTCGGGGCAGATAGGTGCGGACGAAACGGGGGTCGCCGCCCGGGTCGACCGCCGCCCAGTCGCCCGTGCAGATGACCCGCAGCGGGTCATGGGGGGTGACGAACGCCGTATCGGCGCGGATCACGCCGTCAGCGGTGACGACGTCGCAGTGGCCGCGGTCGACGCGCACCACCCGCCCGGGCATGAGGCCCTGCGTACGGTACGGGGTGAATTCCGCCGCCCAGTGTTCGTCCCAGCCGAAGGCGGCGAGGGAGGACGACGAGGGGGTACCGGAGGTGGAGAGTGACAAGGGAAACCCTTCGAAGGGTGGTCCCGGCCGCGCGCTGAACGCGCGGATGGCGTCGGTCTGTCAGCCGAGGACCACAGGGGTGGGGAAGATGAACTCCTGCTTGCGGGCAACGCCCGGCACCATGACCGTCATCAACGTCCTCACCTCCTGCTTCACCAAGCAATCGCCGTTGGGGCGGGGCACGCGCCTCCGTCCCGGGGAACGGCAGAACCCTAACCCCCGGGAGAAGGACGCGCCAGGCGTTTTAACGCCTGACGAGGAAAAGGGGCGGGGCAGGGAACGGCGGGCCCGTGGTGGGTACGGCAGGATCAACGGCGCCGGGGGCAGGACGAGGTCCCCGCGCAGGTGACGGGTACTGTCGCCCGCACCATCGACCCCGTACCGGGGGTCGCCATCCGGGAGGGTCGCCTTGACGAAGCTGCACTGTGCGGTGTTGGACGACTACCAGGGCATCGCACGGTCCCTGGCTGATTGGCCGAGGATCGGTCAGCAGGTGGAGACCGAGTTCCTCAGTGACCACCTCGGGTCGCAGGACGCCTTGGTGGCGGCGATCGGGCACTGCGAGATCGTCGTCGTCATGCGCGAACGGACCCCGTTCCCCGCCGAACTCTTCGCCCGGTTGCCCAAGCTCCGGTTGTTGATCACATCGGGGATGCGCAATGCGTCCATCGATGTGGCCGCGGCGACCCGCCATGGGGTCACCGTGTGCGGTACGGCCAGCAACTCCGAGCCGCCGACGGAGCTGACCTGGGCGTTGATCCTCGGTTTGGCCCGGCAGGTGGTGCCGGAGAACACCGCGCTGCGGTCGGGCGGCCCCTGGCAACAGACGCTGGGCGCCGATCTCCACGGGCGGCGCCTCGGGCTGCTGGGGCTGGGCAAGATCGGCAGCAAGGTGGCGCGGATCGGAGCGGCGTTCGGCATGGAGGTGATGGCGTGGAGCCAGAACCTCACCGCCGACCGTGCCGCCGAGGTGGGTGCGGTCGCCGCCGCGTCACCGGGCGAGTTGCTGTCGAGCAGCGACTTCGTCTCGGTGCACCTGGTGCTCAGCGATCGCACCAGGGGGCTGGTCGGTGAGAAGGAGTTGCGCCAGATGCGCAGCAGCGCCTACCTGGTCAACACCTCGCGTGCGGCGATCGTCGACCAGGCGGCACTGCTGCGGGCGCTGAACGAGAGATGGATCGCGGGGGCGGGGGCCGATGTCTTCGAGACGGAACCCCTGCCACTGGACGATCCGCTGCGTACCGCGCCCAACTTCCTCGCGCTACCGCACCTGGGATATGTGACGCGCCGGAACTACGAGGGGTACTTCAGCCAGGCCGTCGAGGACATCGAGGCCTTCTTGGCAGGGAGCCCGGTGCGGGTGCTGGGCTGATCTCCCGCACCGGAGCCCCCGCAACTCCGGGACGATCCGCGAACGTGGCAGGGGCGGGCGCAAAGCCCGCCCCTGCCGCCGCATCCCGCTTTTGGCCCCGCCCTCTCAGGCGGTGAACTGGCCCGAGGAAAATCCCGTCTCGTCGTACCCGACCAGTACGGACGTGTACCCGTTGTGGACGTCCCAACTGGGATAGCTGGTGAGCTCCCAGGGTGCGTCGACCACCCCGGGTCCACACGGCAGGGTTCCCGAACCAGACGACATGCTAAAGGGCATGAACTGGGACGCGGTGAAGCTGACGGGCATGGTGCTTCCGGTCGGTCCGGTACAGGTGTAGGTCCCCCCGACGGTGAGGGTGCCGAAGCCGGCGGGGATCGGAGAGGGGGACGCACCCGCCCACTCCACCACTAACGTCCTGGTGGACTGGGGCAGCGCGGCGGCACTGGGAGCGCTGACGCCCAGCGCGACCAGAGCGGTGGCGGCGAGCGAGGCGATCAGCCGGGGTCGAATGGTCAGGCTCATGACATGCTCCTCCAACGGGTGGGCCGGGGCGCCCACGGGGACGAAGCCATCAGATCTACCGGCGCCCAGGGCGCGAGGACAGTCGCACGCCCCGGCGCGCAGGAGCAGGACCCTGACACGGAGGGCGGGCCCCTACGGCGACACCCCGTGTGACCAGGGGTTCGACCATGTGACAGGACACCGCCTTCGCCACTTTTGACCGGCATGTCAAGGTTGGGGGTGTGATAGACGGTGTCGACCAGAAAATTATGCAGGCGCTCACCCGGGACGGCCGGACGCCCTACACCGTCCTGGCGCGCGAGGTCGGCGTCTCCGAGGCGACGGTTCGGCAGCGGGTGGCCCGCCTCCAGGAGAGCGGTGTGCTGCGCATCGTCGCCCTGTGCGATCCGCTGACCCTGGGGCACCAGTCGGTGCGGTTGATGATCCGCGTCCGCGACCTCACGCCCCGGGCCGTGGCCAAGACCCTCTCCGGAATGCCGATGATCAACCATGTGGCACTGGTCGCCGGGAGTCAGGACATCTTCTTGGAAGGGACCTGCCGCGACCAGGCGCAACTGGTCCAGCTCCTCGATGACATCCGAATGCTCCCCGGGGTCTCCCGGGTGCAGGTCCTCCTGCTGCTCGAACTCTTCAAGGACTACTCGTGGAGCGGTCTGGCCAGCGCCGTCGGCCAACGGGTCAGCGAGGACGAGCCGCCGCTCTGATCGACCGGGCAGCGCATGGGACGTCTCCGGCGGTCGATCCCCGTCAGCACGATCCCGGGACGGGCGAGAGATCGCGCAGGTACCAGTCGTAGAGGGTGCCGTCCGCTTCCGGGAGCCGTCGCGCGTACCCGAAGCCGGACCTGCGGGCCACCGCCGCCGAAGCTAGCTCGGGATGATCCGCTCCCCCGGGCGGACCGGCACCTCACGGAATCCGGCCCACAGATAGGAGTCCTTGAGCACCTCAAGGACGGTGAGCGCCTCCGCGTGCGCGACCCCGTTCACCCGGCGCACCCGCTCGGTGAGGAGCTCCGCGAGGTGTTCGAGATCCCGGCAGCGCACGTCGACGATCAGGTCGTAGGGCCCCACGCAGGAGGCCACGTAGCGCACTTCCGGCATCCGGGAGAGTTCCCGGGCGACCAGCGCGACGGGGATGTGGTGCACCCGTACGGCCAGGTGCACTTCCATCTCGCCCATCCTGACCGCATCGGTCATCCCCACCACCTGGAGGATGCCCTTGCGCTGGAGCCGCTGGTAGCGGGCGCGCACGGAGGCTTCCGAGAGTCCGACCGTACGGCCGATCTCGGCGAAGGAGCGGCGGCCGTCCACGCGCAACTGGTCGATGATCTGCCGATCGAGGTCGTCGATCACCGGGCACCTCCGAGCGGACGGCCGCCGGGTGGACCCGGGGGTGGGTCGGGCCCGACAGAGATATGTGCTAGCTCCATCTATCATCGCCCACTCATGCCGATTTACCTACCGACTACGAGATGCGTGGAAATACACCTCGCTTTCCACGGGATTCGTCGCTTGTTCATCTATCCGGGGAGTCGTCCGCTACCGGACGCTGTGTCCACCCCAACCCGCCCCGGACAAGGAGACCAGCGCATGCACACCACACCTCCCCCCGACCGGACGTCCCGGTGACGGTCGCCACCGCGCAGCCGCCCGCTTCCCCGGCGACCGAGCCCAAGCGGCCCGCTCCCGGAAAGGAGGCGCGTGCCCGCAAGGCCGTCGTGACGACGGCCCTCCTCGCGCCGGCCGGGCTCACGGTGGTGGGGCTGGTCCTCGTCCCGCTGCTGCTGGTGGTCCGCAACAGCTTCGCGTCGGCCGACTCCTACGGCGGCATCCAGGGCGGCTTCACCCTGGCGAACTACCAGGACCTGCTCGACCCGATCTACCTCAAGGTCTTCGGCTACAGCCTGGGCATGGCAGCGCTCAACACCATGGTCTGTCTGGTCCTCGGCTACGTGGTGTCGTACTACCTGGCGAGCCGGCCGCCCCAGCGCCAGATGCTGCTGCTCCTGCTGATCATCCTGCCGTTCTGGACGGACTTCCTGGTCCGCACCTTCGCCTGGATCAACCTGCTCAGCCCCGGCGGCCCGGTGAACAGCCTCACGGACGCCATTGGCTTCACCAGCGGCCCCACCCAGTGGATCCCGAGCCAGGGGGCCTCCTTCATCGGTCTGGTGTACGCCTTCCTCCCCACCGCGATCTTCCCGATCTACGCCTCCCTGCGCGGTGTGGACAATTCACTCGGCGAAGCCGCCCGTGACCTCGGCTGCGGTTGGTGGCGGGTGCACAGCCGGGTGCTGCTGCCCATCGCCCGACCGGGCATGCTCGCCGCGGCGCTGCTGACCTTCATCCCGACCCTCGGCGTCTTCGTCATCCCCGTACTGCTGGGCGGCGGACGCGACCAACTCGTCGGCAACCTGATCGTGACCCTGTACACCGAGTTCCGCAATCAGCCCATGGGTGCCGCGGCCTCCGTGATCCTGCTGGTGCTGATGGTCGCCTCCATGGCGGTGTTCGGACTGGCCGCCCGACGCCTGAGGAGGAAGGCGGCATGAAGCACGCCCTGGACACCGTCACCGCTTGGCTCGCCCGCGGTGTGATCGCCTTCCTCTACATCCCGATCATCGTCGTCGTGGTGCTCTCCTTCAACGACTCGGAGATCACCTACAAGTGGGCCGGATTCTCGACCCGCTGGTACGGAAAGCTCGCCGACAACACCGAGCTCCTGGCCGCCCTGAGGGTGAGCGCCGAAGTCGCCCTGATCTCGGCGACGCTCGCCACCGCCTGTGGGCTGCTGGCCGCCATGGGCATGGCGCGGCTGCGCGGCAAGGGCAAGGCGCTGTTCTCCGGCAGCCTCTTCCTCCCGCTGATCATTCCCGAGATCGTGCTGGGCGTGGCCCTGCTGTCGGTCTTCGGGGCGATGGGCGCCGACCTGGGCATGACGACCCTGGTCCTGGGCCACCTCGTGGTCACCCTGCCGTACGCGGCCCTGATCGTCCTCGGCGCCTACAACGCCCTGGACTCCTCCCTCGCGGAGGCGGCCACCGACCTCGGCTGCAACGCCTGGCAGGCGTTCCGCCGGGTGACGCTGCCGCTGTTGCGCCAGCCCCTGCTGGCCGCCTGGCTGCTCTGCTTCACCATCTCCTTCGGCAACATCGTCATGTCGACGTTCACCAACGGCGTCGGCAGCACCACCCTCCCGCTGCGGGTGTACTCGATGCTCAAGGGCGGTCTGACGCCCGAGATCAACGCACTGGGCACGCTGCTCGTGCTGTTCACCCTGCTGATCATCCTCGGGGTCGGAATGCGTCAGATGCGCCGTGTCCTCATCGGCGGCGAACGCTCGTGACCCCTCGCACCGCTCCCCTCCCCCGGCCCCGGAATTCCAGTGAAAGGCATCCCGTCATGCGTGGAAGAACTCTTCGGCGAACCGTCCTGGCCGCCTCCATCGCCACCGTCACCGCTCTGGTCGCCACCGGCTGCGGCGGCTCGGACTCCGATTCCGCGGGCGGCGGGGGCAAGGAACTGAACATCTACGCCTGGGCCGGGGAGATCCCCGAGACCGTGGTGCAGAAGTTCGAGAAGGAGACCGGCATCAAGGTCACCCTCGACACGTTCGACAGCAACGAGACCATGACCGCCAAGCTCAGCTCGGGCTCGGCCGCGTACGACCTGATCGAGCCCAGCCAGTACAGCGTGCAGCAGCTCATCGGCCAGAAGCTGATCCAGCCGTTGGACCACTCGCGGATCCAGGGCCTGGACAACCTGGCGGAGAAGTTCCGCGACCCGTCGTACGACAAGGGCAACAAGTACAGCATCCCCTGGATCTGGGGCACCACGGGCTTCGCGTACAACGACAAGTGCATTCCGTCGGCGACGAGTTGGAAGACGCTGTTCGACAAGAAGTACAAGGGCAAGGTCTACATGTTGGACAACATGTTGGCCGCCTACATCGCGGGCCTCCAGGTGACCGGTTCCCGTGCCACCAGCACCGATGAGGGCGAGATCAAGAAGGCCACCGAAGCCCTCACCGAGCAGAAGAAGATGCTCGCCGGTTACAACTCGACCAACTACCCGCAGTTGCTCTCCACCGGCCAGGCGTGCGCCGCCGAGGCGTGGAGCGGTACGGCGATGGCGAAGGTCGTGGCGGCCAACCCGAACGTCCACTACGTCATCCCCGAAGAGGGCGGCTCCATCTGGACAGACGGCCTCTCGATCCCCAAGGGCGCCAAGAACACCGATGCGGCCTACCAGTTCATCAACTACCTACTGAAGCCCGAGATCGCCGCGATGGCCACCGACGACGGCGGCAGCGCGAGCACCAACGCCAAGGCCCGTGACTTCATCAAGGACAAGAAGACGCTGGAGAACCCGGCGATCTACGCCTCCGACGAGTCCATCGCCAACGCGGACTTCCTGCTCGACCCGGGCCAGGCCATGAAGCACTTCCAGCAGGGCTGGACCAAGGTGAAGGCGTCCTGACATGACGGTATCGACACACGCGCCGCAGAAGGCGCCCCCGGAGAAGGACACACCGGCGGTACGGCTCACCGGGGTCGGGAAGACGTTCGCCGGGACCCCCGCCGTCCAGGACGTCACCCTCGACATTCGGCGCAACGAGTTCTTCTCCATCCTGGGCCCATCCGGTTGCGGCAAGACGACCCTGATGCGGATGATCACCGGCTTCGAGGTGCCCACCGAGGGCACCGTCGAACTCGGCGGCGTCCCCGCGACGGGCGTACCGCCGCACAAGCGGGACCTCAACATGCTGTTCCAGAGCTACGCCCTGTTCCCGCACCTCAATGTGCGCGACAACGTTGCCTTCGAACTGAAGGTGCGGCGGAGCCACCCGAAGGCGGACATCTCCCGGAAGGTGACCGAGGCACTGGCCCTGGTCCGGCTGGAGGGGTATGGGGAGCGTTCCATCTCCCAGCTGTCCGGCGGCCAGCGCCAGCGGGTCGCGATCGCACGGGCGCTGATCGGCCGCCCCTCGCTGCTGCTGCTCGACGAGCCGCTCGGGGCCCTGGACCAGAAGCTGCGGGCCGAGATGCAGTTGGAGCTGAAGAAGATCCAGCGCGAGGTCGGAGTCACGTTCGTGACGGTCACCCACGACCAGGAGGAGGCGCTGACCATGTCCGATCGCATCGCGATCATGGACGGTGGTCGGGTCCTCCAGGTCGATAGCCCCGAAGCCATCTACGAGCGTCCCGCCACCCGGTTCGTCGCCGACTTCATCGGCACCTCCAACTTCCTCACCGGCACGCTCGGCGGCGACCGGCTCGGAGTGGAGGGGCTCGGCAACCTCGCGGTGCCGGGCGACCACGGCGTGGCCGACGGCACCGCGGTCCATCTGGCGATCCGACCGGAGAACGTACGGCTGGCACGGGCGGAGGGTGACCTCGCCGGGCAGCCGATCAGCCTGCCGGGCACGCTCCAGCAGATCGTCTACCTGGGCAACGCCACCCGGTACCACCTCACCCTCTCGGACGGCAGCGACTTCATCGCCGAGGCCCGCGGCGCCGACCGCAGCTCCCTCGCCGTCGGCGATCCGGTGTGGGTCGGTTGGGACCCCGCGCGCTCCCGGGTGCTGGATCGATGAACCGCCCGCCGAGCCGTGGGGCACTCCCCTCGGCAGCCTCCCCCATGGCAGTCCGCCCGACCGTCGAGAACCCGACGACGGCCCCCATCACCCCGCCCCTGACCAAGGAGGCACGACCGTGAAGGTCGCCGCAGCACAGTTCGCCCCGACCGCAGACGCGGCGGCCAACCTCGTCGTCATCGAGGAGATGACACGGGAGGCGGCCGAGCAGGGTGCCGAGCTCATCGTCTTCCCCGAAGAGGCGATGATCCCCTCCGACGCCTGCGACACCCCCCTGCGGGAGCTCGCCGAGGCCCACTGGCCGGGCTTCCTCGAAGGCGTCGCGCGCATCGCGTCCGAGCAGGGCATCGCGATCATCGCGCCCGGCTACGAGGACAGCGGTACGGCACTCCCGTACAACACCATCGCCGCCGTCGACGCGAACGGCGAGGTGCTCGGGCTCTACCGCAAGATGCACCTCTACGACGCCTTCAACTACCAGGAGTCGCGGCAGGTCCAGCGCGGTGACACCGGGCCCGTCGTGGTCCGCATCGGAGACTTCAACGTCGGGCTGGTCAACTGCTACGACGTCCGCTTCCCCGAGTTCACCCGGTCGCTGATCGAGATGGGCGCGGATCTGCTCGCCGTGTCGGCAGCTTGGGTCCGCGGTCCGCTCAAGGAGGACCACTGGGCGACCCTGGTGCGCACCCGGGCGATCGAGAACACCTGCTGGGTGGTGGCGTCCTCGCTGACCACGCCCGACTGCATCGGCATGAGCATGGCCGTCGACCCGCTCGGCGTGGTGCGCGCCGCGCTCGGCGAGGAGGAGCGCTCGCTGCTCGTCGTCAACGCCGACAAGGAGCGCATCGACCGGGCCCGTACCGTCCTGCCGGTCCTCCGCAACCGTCGCATCATCATCGGACCGAGGTGACCCCTGCCATGCCACTCGACATTCGTGAACTGCCCGGACCGCTCGACGCCGAGCGCACCGAACTCCTCGACAAGTTGCGCCAGGTGGACTTCCCCACCCTGGGCCACTACCTGGAGGAAGGTTTCTGCGACCCTTCGCTCCAGCGGCAGGCGGGCACCGACAAGCTGGTCGGCCGAGCCGTGACCGTCCGCATCACCGCCACCGACTCGACCCTGCTGCACCACGTGGCCGGGCTGGTCGGACCCGGTGACGTGGTGATCGTCGACTGCGGTGGCGACCGGCGCCACGCTCCCCTCGGCGAGGTCGTCGTCAATGCCCTGGCCGCCCGTGGCGCCGCGGGCGTCGTGGTGGACGGGCTGTGCACCGACATCGACGCCCTGCGCCGGGTGGGACTGCCCGTGTACGCCTACGGCCGCACCCCCCTGACCACCAAACTGCACGGCATAGCGGACGGCGCGCTCGGCGCCCCCGTGGCCGTCGGCGGCGTGCCCGTCCACACCGGGGACGTGGTGCTCGGTGATGCGAACGGCCTGATCATCGCGCCCGTCGCCCGGCTCGCCGCCGTCGTCGACGAGGCGATCACCGATGACGCCGAGGAGCCCGAGTTGATCGCACAGCTGTGGGAGGGGGAGCCGCTGGGCTCCCTCACCGGTGCCACCGAAACGGTGCGGCGCCTTCAGGCATCCGTCTGACCTGCTGAGAACCACCCAGAACCACATCCGAAAGGCCCATCGTGTTCCTCAAAGCCGCCATCAACGGCGGGCGCTTGCAGTCCGAGCACCCGGCCGTCCCGGTCACCCCGGAGGAGATCGCCGCTGACACCCTCGCGGTGATCTCCGCCGGTGCGGACGTCGTCCACCTGCACGTACGCGAGTCGGACGGCGGACAGACCATCCGACCGGACGCACTCACCGAGGTGCTCGCCGCCATCCGTGCCGTCGCCCCGGACGCCGTCGTCGGGACCACCACCGGGTTGTGGACCTGCTCGGGCCCCGAGGAACGCTACGAGTTGGTCAAGTCCTGGACCGTCCTGCCGGACTTCGCCTCGGTTGCCTTCAGCGAGGAGGGCGCCACGGAGACGGCGTCCCTCGTCGTCGAGCGCGGCATGGTGCTGGAGAGCGCGGTGTGGACGATGGACGACGTGCCGGCGCTGCTGGCCTCGCCCACGCTCCACGACAACGTGCGCATCCTGATCGAGCCCGTCGAGGAGGACCCGACCGAGGCGGTCGTGGCGGCCCGGGCGATGGCCGCCCGGATCAAGGAGGCGGGGGTGACCTGCCCGATCCTGTACCACGGTGACGCCGCGACGGTGTGGCCCCTGGTGGAGGCGGCGAAGGAAGACGGCTGCCAGGCGCGCATCGGCTTCGAGGACGGTACGGAACTGCCCGACGGCAGCCGTGCGGCGGACAACGCGGAACTCGTGCGCGCGGTGCGTGCACTGGCTCCCCGGAGCTGACCCGTCGGCGGCCCGTGGGTCCGTCCGTACAGGCGGACCCACGGGTTGCGAAGCGGTACGCGGGCAGGGCCGTCCACCCCTTCGGGGACCGAACCCATCCATCCGCCCCGCCCCTGTGGCGAGTGGTCATGATCGCCCATAGCTTCGGCTCATGACGCAACAACATAAACGGCATAAGCGACAGATCGCCTGTGTTGTGGGGGTGACGGCGACCCTGCTCTCCGGCCTGGTCGCCGCAGCGCCCACGGCCGCCTCGGCCGCCCCGCACCTCGTGCGCGCGGGCGAGTCCATCCAAGCGGCCCTGGACGCGGCCTCCCCCGGCGACACCGTCCACGTCCTCCCCGGCACCTACCGCGAGAGCGTACGGATCACCACCTCAGGGGTGACCCTGCGCGGCTCGGGCACGAAGACCGTGATCTCACCGCCCGCCGCGGCCGACACCAGCGGTCCCTGCGCAGGCCACGGCATCTGCGTGGTGGGCACCACCACAGAAGACCTCACGGACGTATCCATCAGGTCGTTGACCGTGACCGGCTTCCCGCAGCACGGCCTGTGGGCCTCCCGCACCGACGGCCTCAACGTCCGCGAGGTGACCGCCCGGGACAACGGGGTCTGGGGGCTGGCCCAACAGCGCTCCACCCGGGCCGTCTTCCGTCACAACACCGCCACCGGCAACGGCGACGCCGGCATCTTCGTCGCCAACGCCATCGACGCGGAGGGCGGCGCCACCGACACCGGCGGAACCCTGATCGCGGACAACCGGCTCTCGGACAACCGCATCGGCATCACCGTACGACGGGTCCGCAACCTCACCGTCCGCGCCAACGAGATCTCCGCCAACTGCGCCGGCCTGTTCATCGTCGGCGACGAGTCGAAGCCCGCAGCGGGCGCGATGTCCGTCCTCGGCAACACGGTCGAGAAGAACAACAAGCTCTGCCCCGCGACCCCGAGGCTGCCCGCGATCCAGGGCTCGGGCATCGTCCTGACCGGCTCCGAGGCGAGCGTCATCCGCGGCAACGAGGTCCGCGACAACATCGGCTCCCAGCCCATGTCCGGCGGCATCGTCCTGGTGCCGAGCATGGTGGGCGCCACCAACACCGACAACACCATCGAACACAACGACGTACGCGGCAACACCACCGCCGATCTGGTCCATCGCGGCGAAGGCAGCGGCAACACCTTCACCGGCAACGTCTGCCAGTCCTCCGAGCCCGCAGGGATGTGCTGATGACCACGCTGAGCACCCGCCCCGACCAACCCGCATCCACCGGGACGACCCCGCCCCCGGCCATGCGACTGCGCGAACTCGTCTTCGGCGCAGCCGTCTCGGCCGCCGTGCGGGCCGCAGCCCGGCTCAAGGTCGCCGACGCCTTCGACGACGTACCGGTGGCGGCCGAGAAGCTCGCCACCGCCCTGGACGTCGAACCCGGGCCGCTGCGCCGACTGCTGCGCGCACTGTCCTGCTACGGCATCTTCGAGGAGCGCCCCGACGGGACCTTCGGCCACACCCCCATGTCACGGATGCTGCGTGAGGACGATCCCCAGAGCCTGCGCGCCATCGCCCTGTGGTGCACGGAACCGTGGACGTGGGCCGCCTGGCCGCGTCTCGACGAAGCCGTGGCCACGGGGGACATCGTCTTCCAGGAGCTCTACGGCAAGGGCTTCTTCGAGTATCTGCACCAGGACGCCCATGAGTCCGCGCAGGTGTTCAACCAGGCGATGACCACCTCCAGCCGCCAGTCAGCCGACGACGTCGCCCAACTGCTCGACCTCACGGGCGTCACCTCGGTCGCCGACATCGGCGGCGGTCAGGGCCATGTCCTCGCCAGTCTGCTGGAGAAGCACCCGAACGTCCGCGGCAGTCTGCTCGACCTGCCCGACGTGGTGGCCAAGGCGGACCCGCGGCTGCGCGAGGGCGGGACGCTGGCCGACCGGGTCACGGTGGTGCCCGGTGACGCCCGGCGCGAGATCCCGATCGACGCCGACCTGTACATCATCAAGAACATCCTGGAGTGGGACGACGAATCCACGCGCAGCACCCTGCGCAACGTGGTGGAGGCCGCGCGTCCGGGAGCCAGGGTGGTGGTGATCGAGAACCTCGTCGACGACACGCCGTCGATGAAGTTCACCACCGCGATGGATCTGATGCTGCTGCTCAACGTGGGCGGGGCCAAGCACACCAGGGAGTCCCTGGTGCAGCGGATGACCCAGGCCGGACTCGCTCCCCTCGTGGTGCGTCCGGTGAACGCCTACCTCCATGCGTTCGAGTCCACCGTGTGAACGCCCTGCGGCGCGATGCGACACAACGCCCGGTGCCCCGGACCCTCGTGCAGGGTCCGGGGCACCGGGCGTTGCAGGCACGGCACTAACCGCGCGTCCAGGTGTAGAACTGGCGGGCCATTGCGTCCTTGGGACTGCGCCAGGTCTCCGGGTCGTACGGGCTGATGTACGCCGTGAGCCGGTCGCTCAGCCCGCGGAACTCCGGGTGGTCCGTCACCTTGGCGATCTCGGGGCCCGGTGGGCGGTCCGCCTCGATCAGGTGCAGATACACATCGCCGAACTGGAACAGACTGCGCCGGGTGACACCGACGAGGTGCGGCAGTTCGCCGCCGTCGGACTCGGCGAAGAGTGAGGCGATGCCGTCCGCCGAGTCCGGGGCCATCTTGGCCACGATCAGCGTGCGGTGCGTGGTGTCGGCCATCTCGTCCTGCCCTTCCGACCGGTTCAGCCCGCGGCCGGGGCCGTCGTACGACGCTCCCGGTCGCGCTGCTCGATCTTGTCCCGGATCAGGGCGAGTTGGATCTTGGAGTTGCGGTTGATGTTGTCGGTCATCCACTCGTCGTCGACGGGGGCGTCCGGCTTCATGGCGAAGTCCTGCCGCCAGTGCATCCGGGTGCCGCCGGGCACCTCGGTGTACTCCCAGTGGATGTCCATGTGCTGGAACGGGCCGGTCTCCACCCGACGCGCCCGCACAGTGCGGCTGGCCCGGTCGGGGGTGCGCTCGGAGACCCAGCTCCACACCTTGCCGTTGTCGTCGGGGTGCATGGTCAGTCGGAAGGTGGTGGTGTCCCCCTGCCGCTCCAGCACCTCGACCGACGCGTACTCGCTGAAGAGCTGGGGCCAGTTCTCCAGGTCGTTGGTGATGTCCCAGACCAGGTCCAGGGGTGCGGCGACAGTGATCTCGTTCTCCGTGTGTCCGGGCACTTCAGGCTCCGCTCTTGGTGAGGGTGTTGTTGACGAGTGCGAGGAATTCCCGCGGGGTGGCGCACTTCTCGGCATCGGCCGGCATCGAGGCGCCGCGGTGGTTCTCCAGTGCGGCGACGATGCCGAGCAGGCCCAGCGAGTCCAGGCCGTAGGCGTCGAAGCGCGAGTCGAGGTTGTCCGCCAGGTGGTCCGGCTCGACGGCTATTCCGGCGTTCTTGCGCATGAGCGCGGCGAGTTCCTGGGGGGTCAGTGCCTCAGACATGGGGTGTTCTCCTTCGGGTGTGGCGTGGTCGGGCTGTGCACCCGTTCGTGGATCAGGCGGTGTCGACGATCCGCACGACCAGCGCGGCGTTCGACCCCATCAGCCCCCGGCTGAGCACCAGGGCGGTGCGCAGGGGTGCACGACGGGCCCGGCCGGTGACGACATCGATGTCATGGCAGACGTCGAAGACGTTCGGTGTGGGAGGGACGAGACCGTGCTCCATGGCCAGGACCGCGGCGGCCACATCGAGCACCGGACCCCCGCAGTAGGCCCGCCCGATGCCGGTCTTGGGCGCGGTCACCGGCACTCGGCGGCCGTGCTCGCCCAACGCGTCGACGAGGGCGAGGGCTTCGGCCCGGTCCGCTGCGGGCGTTCCGAGCGCATCGGCGAAGACGACGTCCACTTCCTCGGGGGCGCAGTCGGCTTCGGCGAGCGCGCCTTGGATCGCCCTCGCCAGACCCTGCCGCGACTCCTCCCAGCGGGAGGGGCCGGTGAAGGTGGCCGCGTGTCCCGCGATGCGGGCCCGGGGGCGGGCACCCCGGCGCCGAGCCGCCTCGGCTTCTTCGACGACCAGCATCCCACCGCCTTCGGCCGGTACGAAACCGTGGGCGTCCCGGGTGAAGGGCCGGTAGGCCCGGGCCGGATCGTCGCTGGTGGACAGGTCCTCGTAGCCGAGTTGGCACACGACCGAGTACGGCGCGAGGGGCGCTTCAGCGGAGCCGACGACGACCGCGTCCGTGCCCCGGGCGATGGCGCCCGCGGCATGGGCGAACGCGTCCAGACCGCCCGCCTCGTCGCTGCACACCACCCCGCAGGGCCCCTTGAAGCCGCCGCGGATGGATATCTGGCCGGTGCTGGCCGCGTAGAACCAGGCGATGGACTGGTACGGACCCACGAACCGGGGGCTCTTGCCCCACAGCTCCTGGAGTTCGCGCTGTCCGAACTCGCCCCCTCCCGAGCCGGACGCGGTGACCACGCCGACGTCGAACGGCGAGTCCTCGTAGTCCGCGCGGCCGAGTCTGGCGTCCGCCAGGGCGAGGTCGGCCGCCGCCATCGCGAAGTGCGTGAACCGGTCCGTCTGGACGAGGAACCGGTCCTCGACCATGGTGCCCGGGTCCAGGTCGCGCACCTCGCCGCCCACCTTCAGCGGAAGGTCCGCGCATCCCTCGCGGGTGATCCGGTCCAGGACGTTGATGCCCTCCTGGGTGGACTTCCAGAAGACGTCGGCACCGATTCCGTTCGGGGCGATCACACCGATGCCGGTGATCACCGCGTCCCGGCGCCCCGGATCGCGTTGCGTACGGGAGCCGCTCATGGTGCCCTCCCATCGGGCCTGGTCATGACGACCGCGGACTGGAACCCGCCGAATCCGCTGCCGACGGAGAGCACATTGCGCAGCTTCCTGGCCCGGGCGGTGCGCGGGACGTAGTCCAGATCGCACTCGGGGTCCGGGGTCTCGTAGTTGGCGGTGGGCGGTACGACCTGACGGTCCATCGCGAGGACGCAGGCGACGAGTTCGATCGCACCGATCGCGCCCAATGAGTGCCCCACCATCGACTTGATGGAGCTCATGGGCGTGTCGTAGGCGTGCGCGCCGAGGGAGCGCTTGACCGCGGCGGTCTCGTGACGGTCGTTCTGTTTGGTGCCCGAGCCGTGCGCGTTGACGTAGTCGATGGTCGAACTGTCGATCCGGGCGTGGGCGAGGGCGGTGTCGATGGCGCGGGCCATCTCCAGCCCCTCGGGGGTCAGTCCGGTCATGTGGTACGCATTGCCGAAGGTGGCGTACCCGCTGATCTCGCAGTACACGGTGGCACCGCGGGCGCGGGCGTGTTCCAACTCCTCCAGCACCAGGACCGCACCGCCCTCGCCCATGACGAACCCGTCCCGGTTGGCGTCGAACGGCCGTGATGCGTGGGCGGGGTCGTCGTTGTTGGGCGAGGTCGCCTTGATGGCGTCGAAGCAGGCGACCGTGATCGGGGAGATCGGCGAGTCGGACGCGCCGGCGATGCAGATGTCGGCGCGGCCCTCCTCGATGGTGTGGAAGGCGTATCCGACGGCGTCGAGCCCGGATGTGCAGCCGGTGGAGACGGTCTGCACCGGGCCGTGCGCACCGATCTGTTCGGCGACCGCGGAGGCGAGCGTGCTGGGCGAGAAGGCGCGGTGCAGGTCCGGACCGGCCGGGCGGTGGTCGACGTCCCAACGCTCCCCGCGCGAGGACACGGCGACGTAGTCGTGCTCCAACCGGGTGGTGCCGCCCACCGCGGTTCCCAATGACACACCGATGCGCCACGCGTCCTGCTGTTCGGGGTCGAGCCCCGCGTCGCGTATCGCTTCCCGGGCCGCCACCAGCGCGAACTGGATGTACCGGTCCGAGCGGGCCGCTTCGACCGGGTCGAGTCCATGGGCGTCGGGGTCGAAGTCGACCTCGGCGGCGATGCGGGAGCGGAAGCCCTCCGGGTTGAAGAGGGTGATGCCCCGGGTGGCCGTGCGCCCGTTCTCCAGGAGGTCCCAGAACGCCGGGGCGCCGACACCGCCGGGGGCCACGACACCGACCCCGGTGACCGCCACCCGCCGCTTCATGAGACCGCCCCGGACCGTTCCGGTGGCCTGCCTTCGTCGACGGCCGATGTGCTCTCGGGCGCCTCGGTGTCGACGTGGCCCAGCTCGGGGCGGGGCGCGAGCGGGCCGAGGTGGAAGACCATGCGCGCCTCAACATTGCCGACGTTGCGGAACCGGTGCCGCATATTGAGCGGGATCAGCAGCCCCTGGTCGGGGCGGAGCTTGTGGGTCTCGCCGTCCAGGTCCACTTCGAGGAGGCCGCTCACCACATAGATGAACTCCTCGGAGTACGGGTGGTAGTGCTCGGCGATGCGCTCACCGGGCTGCACGATCGCCAGACCCATGAACCCGCTGGTCGCTCCCACCGCGGTGGGGGTGAGCAGGGCACGCAGATCGCCTCCGCGGCGGGTGTTGGGCAGGGTCTCGCTGAGGTCCACGATGCGTGGGCTGTGCGTGGTCATTCTCGTTCCTCCAGTTGGCCGCGGGCGGGTTCGGCCGGCCGCGGAGCCGGGCGGGGTCAGGACTCGGGCGGGGCATAGCGGTCGGTGATGAGCTGCATGTCGGCGTCGCGGAGGAAGCGGGAGATCTTCGCTTCGTCGCCGTCGGCGACGCGTTCGCCGCCGATGAGCAGCCGCGCGAGGGTCGCCGCCTTGCGGTGGCCCTGGATCCCGAGGGCCAGCGACGGCTTGCCGGTGAGCGGTCCGCTCACGTCGATCAGCCGGACCACGATGTCGTCGCGCTGGAAGACGGTGCTGCTCGCCACCGGGCTGCGGGGATCGTCGGCGGCCACCTCGTCCTGCTGGGCGAGGAACCGGGCTACCGCGAGCCCGCAGTCGGCCTTGGCCCGGTAGAACAGCGCGTGCCGGTTGACCTCGTCGCCGCTGCGGCCGTCGGCTGCCACGTGGTGGACGGCGGGGAGCGCGGCGCGGGTGAAGAAGAGCCGGGCGGAGTTGGGGTCGTCCAGGTCCCGGTCCTGCTCCAGATAGGGGTTGATGGCCTCTTCGACGGCCCGCACCTCGGGCTGTCGTGAGACATGGCGCAGCGCGGCCATCAGATCGCCCTGCACTTCGATGGCGCGCACGATGCGGTTGCCCTGCATGAAGAGGGAGGTGCGGCGCAGCCGGGTGTGTTCGTCGACGCGGGCGGCCGGTGAGCTGTAGCCGGCGAGGATCTTGGCGACGGCCTGCTCGCTGCCCGGCTTGACGGTGAAGGTGAGGGCGTGGCGCACCACGCCTTCACCGACGCGGGGTGCGGCCTGGAGCCCGGCCCGGGCGGCGGGGTGGGTGGCGACGAAGGGCTGTCCGGTCTCGCGCAGCACGCTGAAGCGCAGCGAGCGGGTGTCCCGCACACAGCTGTGCAGGGGCTGGACGGTCTCCACGTGTTCCTCGCTGTTGACCCAGGCGAGGAAGGGGGGTGCGCTCTCCCACTCGCTGGTGATGAGCCACTGCGAGGGGTTCTCGATCGACTGGCAGAGCTGGTCGCTGATGTGGCCGGGCACCGAGGCCACGTGGTTGCGCATGTGCTCGTACGCCTCAAGGAACTGCTTCTGGGCTCCGTCGTGGAGGTCCAGCAGCAGAATGACCCGCAGTCGTGAGCCATCGAAGGCGGACTGCGATATCCGTTCCGACAGGGTGGTCATCCCTCTTCACACTCCTTCGCGACTGAGCCGCCGCCACAGGGATGGCCCGTCGTCAGTCATCAGTGGGAAATCCGCCCGCGGCGACCTTCGATGGGGTCGGGCCGCTGCGGTGATGTGCGCCATCGCCCCGCTGGGCGCGAACGCGCTCTCGTGAACCGATCGTGGTCCCGTACCACGTGTGGCGCGAGTGATGGGCACCATGCGGGTGAATGGGCGAGGCAACAGCCGGCCCGGTGGGCACACAAACTGCATGGAAGAGCCCCCAGCAAACACCACCGAGACCACTGTTCACCGGGTGCCGGTACTGATCGTGGGCGGGTCCCTGGTGGGCCTGTCCACGTCGATGTTCCTCAGCAGGCACGGCATCGGGCACCTGCTCGTCGAAAAGCACTCGGGCACCTCGACCCATCCCCGTGGCCGCGGCATCAACGTCCGTTCGATGGAACTGTTCCGCCGTGCCGGGGTGGAGGGGGAGATCCGCGAGGCCGCCGCGGTCCTCGCCGGCAACCACGGCATCCTCCAGGCCCGCTCGCTGACCGGCGACGACCAGGAGTGGTTGTTCAAAGAGATCGACCCGGGTGGCGGGCTGGCCCGGATCAGCCCGTCCGGCTGGTGCCTGTGCAGCCAGAACGACATCGAGCCCGTGCTCGCCCGGCATTCGCGCGAGTACGGGGCGGAGTTGCGGTTCTCGACCGAACTCCTCACCTTCGATCAGGACCCGGACGGGGTGACCGCCGTCGTCAAGGACCATCTGACGGGTGAGCACACCACCGTGCGTGCGGACTACCTGGTGGCGGCCGACGGGCCGCGCAGCCCGGTGCGGGAGCAGTTGCGCATCGGGCAGAGCGGCAACGGCGAGCTGTTCCACAACGTGAGCCTGACCTTCACCTCCCGCGGGCTCGCCGCGATCGTCGGCGACCGGCGCTTCATCGTCTGCTATCTGACCGAGCCGGACGCCGACGGTGCCCTGCTGCCGGTGGACAACGGCGAGCACTGGGTGTTCCACGCGCCGTGGCATCCCGAGCGGGGCGAGACGCTGGAGGACTTCACCGACGAGCGTTGCCGCGAGCACATCCGCAGGGCGGTCGGGGCTGCCGACCTCGATGTGGAGATCACCGGAAAGGCCCCGTGGCACGCCGCCGAACGGGTGGCGTTGCGCTACGGCGAAGGCAGGGTCCTGCTGGCGGGCGACGCCGCGCACGAGATGTCGCCGACCGGGGCCTTCGGTTCCAACACCGGCATCCAGGACGCCCACAACCTGGCCTGGAAGCTGGCGGCGGTGCTGGGCGGCTGGGCCGGCCACGGGCTGCTCGACACCTACGGCGAGGAGCGGATGCCGGTGGCCCGGGCGACCAGCGAGCGCGCATCGGCCCGCTCGGTCGAACACAGTCACCCCGGCTACACGCCGGCCATCACCCCCGGCGGCGGCCCGCAGGGCGGCGTCCTCACCGTGGCCATGGGGTACGGGTATCCGTACGGTGCGGTCATCGGTGCCGACGCGGGCCGGCCCGTGGTGCCGGGCGAGCTGCGGCTCGTCGGTGAGCCGGGCACCCGCGCTCCCCATCTGTGGGTGGTCAGGGCGGGCGAGCGGCTGTCGACGCTGGACCTGTACGAGCGCTCGTTCGTGTTGCTGTGCGGCGAGGGGTCCGAGTGGGCGGACGGCGGTCGAAGGGCAGCAGCCCGTCTTGCGGTTCCCCTGGACGTGTACGGGCTGGGCGGCGGCGCGGATGCCGATCTGGCCCCCGAGGTGGGTCCGGAGTGGGCGGAGCGGCACGGGTTGACGGACCGGGGTGCCGTCCTGGTCCGCCCGGACGGGTTCATCGCCTGGCGCTCCGAGGGCGCGGCGGCGGATCCGGAGGAGAGCGTGGCCGCCGCGCTGGTCGAACTCCTGCGCCTCGGCTCGGTGCCGGAAGTCCCCGGTGCGGTGCACGGGCGGTAGCCGTCCAGGCGGGTCGCCTCGTCGGCGGTCGCACGGACGGCTCGGGCCCCTGGGCCCGGCCGTCCGTGCGACCGCCGTGTTCCACGGTGCGCGAACGGCCCGCCGTACACGGGAGGTGTAGAAAGAGGACATGGCCCAACGGAACGGCCGGCGCTCGGTCCTGGGGATGAGGACCGTCGCGGGCCAGGTCTTCCTCCTCCAGGTGGCGATCGTGCTGCTGCTCGTCGCCACGTGCATCGTCGCGCTCGTCCTCCAGTCGCACGCGGACAGCGAGAACGAGGCGGTGAGCCGCTCCCTGGCGGTGGCCGAGACATTCGCCAACTCGCCCGGCGTGGACGCTGCGCTCAAGAGCGCCGCACCGGCCGTGATCCTCCAGCCGCGCGCCGAGGCCGTGCGCGAGGACGCCGACGTCGACTTCCTGGTGGTCTTCGGCAGGGACGGCACCCGCTATTCCCATCCGGTGCCGGGGCTGATCGGCAAGAAGTTCACCGGCGACTTCCAACGCGTGCTCGACGGCGAGACCGTCACCAAGAAGCTCGACAGCGGCATCGGGCCGCTGGTGCAGGTCGCGGTCCCGGTGCGGGATCGGGACTCCACCGTCATCGGGGCGGTGTCGGCGGGGGTGACGTTGGAGCGGGTCAGCGGGGCGGCCAACGACCAGTTCCCCCTGATCTTCGGCGCGGCGGGCGTGGTCCTGGTGCTCACCACCGCGGGGGCCGCCCTGGTGAGCAAGCGGTTGCGCCGCCAGACCCACGGTCTGGGACCGGAAGAGATGACCCGAATGTACGAACACCACGATGCGGTGTTGCATTCGGTTCGGGAGGGAGTCCTCATCGTCGGTGGGGAGGGACGCCTCCTCCTCGCCAACGACGAGGCACGACGGCTACTCGACCTGCCCGCCACGGTGGAGGGCCGCCGGGTGGCCGAGGTGGGGTTGGAGCCGCGGACCGTCGAACTGTTGGAGTCGGGCCGGGTGGCCAGCGACGAGATGCACCAGGTCGGCGACCGGCTGCTCGTGGTCAATCAGCGACCCACCGATCGGCACGGCGGCCCGCCCGGCAGCGTGGCGACCTTCCGGGACACCACCGAACTCCAGGCGCTCAGCGGCCGGGCGGACATCGCCCGGGGCCGGTTGAAGCTGCTGTACGACGCCGGTGAGGAGATCGGCACCAAACTCGACGTGGTGCGCACCTGCGAGGAACTCGTGGAGTTCGCCGTCGACAGGTTCGCCGACTACGCGACCGTCGATCTGGTGGAGGAGGTCCTGCGCGGTGAGGAGCCGCTGAAGATCGGCGCGGGCGAGACGATGCGGCGGATCGCCGCGGGTGGCCACGGCCTGGACACGGCACACTTCCAACTCGACACCGTCATCCGCTATCTGCCCTCCACCCGGCTGGGCGACGGGCTGAACCGGGGCGAAGCGGTGCTGGAGCCGGTGCTCAACACCTTCAACGGGTGGGAGCAGCAGGCGCCGGAGCGGGCGCGGGTCCTGGTGGAGTCCGGATTCCATTCGATGATCGCGGTTCCGCTGCGGGCGCGGGGGGCCATCCTGGGGGTGGCGATCTTCTGGCGTGCGGAGCGGCCCGAAGCCTATGACGAGGAGGACCGCTCGCTCGCAGAGGAACTGGTGGCCAGGGCCGCGGTGAGCGTGGACAACGCCCGCCGCTACTCGCGCGAGCACACCATGGCCGTCACCCTGCAACGCAGTCTCCTGCCCCGTGGGCTGCCGGAGCAGGACGCCCTCGACGTCGCCTTTCGGTACCGGCCCGCGCAAGCCGGGCTCGGGGGCCTCGGCGGTGTGGGCGGGGACTGGTTCGACATCATTCCGCTGCCCGGCGCCCGGGTGGCCCTGGTGGTGGGGGACGTGGTCGGGCACGGACTGCACGCGGCGGCCACCATGGGCCGACTGCGGACCGCGGTGCACAACTTCTCCACCCTGGATCTGCCGCCGGACGAGTTGTTGTGGCACCTCGACGAGTTGGTGACCCGCATCGACCAGGACGAGGCCGAGGGCGGCGTGGAGGCGGGTGTCACCGGCGCCACCTGTCTGTACGCGATCTACGATCCGGCGTCGGGGCGGTGCACGATGGCCCGGGCGGGACATCTGCAACCCGTGGTCCTGCGACCGGACGGTAGCGCCGAGATCGCCGACGTACCGGGTGGGCCGCCGTTGGGCCTCGGGGGGCTGCCCTTCGAAACGTTGGAGGTGGAGCTTCCCCGCAACAGTTCGCTCGTCCTGTACACGGACGGTCTGGTGGAGGATCGCACCCGTGACATCGATGTGGGGCTGTCCATGTTGTGCGACACACTCCGCGGGCATCCGGAGCGCACTCCCGAGGAGATCTGCGAGGCGGTCCTGGATGCCATGCTGCCCGAGCCCCAGCGGGACGACATCGCACTGCTGGTGGGACGCACCAAGGTCTTCGAGGCGAGCGAGGTCGCCGACTGGGAGGTGCCCAGCGACCCTTCGGCGGTGGCCGAGGTGCGGGCAGCCGTCGCGCAGAAGCTCGACGAGTGGGGTTTGGAGGACGCGGCGTTCACCACCGAGTTGATCCTCAGTGAGTTGGTGACCAACGCGATCCGGTACGCCACCGGGCCCATTCGGGTGCGGCTGATCCGGGAGCGGGCCCTGATCTGCGAGGTGTCGGACCGCAGCAGCACCTCGCCCCATCTGCGCCAGGCCACCATCACCGACGAGGGCGGCCGGGGGCTGTTCCTGGTGGCGCAGTTCGCCGAACGCTGGGGAACGCGCTACACCCCGGGGGGCAAGGTGATCTGGACGGAACAGCCGCTGCCGGACTCGTAATGCTCTGTTGGGTGGTGTTCTAGGTGACGGGTGCGTCCTGGGCGGAGAGTTCCTCGGCCAGTTCCATGGCGCGCAGGCGGGCCGGGGAGAAGTCGTAGGGCATCTTGCCGATGGCTTCGAAGGCACTCATGGAGTCGGCCTCCCGCCTGCCAGAACTGAGGTCGGCCTCGGCCTCGCCGTCATCGCCGTCATCGCCGTCATCAGGGTGCAAGGCGTCCCAGGCGGCACAGAGGGCATCGTCCTCCTCATGCAAACCGGAGTCCTCGATGACGGCATGGAGGGCGCTTTCGAAGGCGTGTCGCTCGACGGCCACTTGGGCCACCCGTGGATCATCGACGGCGACGCTGTCGTCGAGTGCCTCCTCGGCGTCATCGATGCGGTCGGAATCCTCGCGCAGAGCGGGATGCGTGGCCAGGGCGATGAAACGGGTGGCGTGGATGGCCGCGCCGAGCGGGCCGAAGATCCGCTCCATGACCAGCAGGCTGTCCAGGTCCGCCTCGCGCAGGGAGCCTTCGGGCAGACTCGTGAGGCGTTCGGTGACGAAGTCGGAGAGCAGGCCCATCCGGCTGCCTTCGGTGCGCATCCGCTGCACGGCGGTCCGTTGCCGCCGCAACTTCGCCTCCTGCTCGGCGAGGGTTTCCTCCAACCGCTCCAGGATGCCTGCGATGTCTTCTCCGCCGTCCGCACCGGCGGAAGCCGTACCGGTGGTGAAGGCGTCACGGATGTCGTTCAGGGCGATCCCGGCGTCGGCCATCTTGCGGATCCACAGCAGGCGGATCATGTCCTCGTACTCGTAGCGGCGGCGGTCATCGCCTCCCCGCTCGGGCTCGGGCAGCAGGCCGATCTCGTGGTAGTGGCGAATCGCCCGTGGGGTGGTGCCGGCGAAGGCCGCCGCGTCACCGATCTTGACCTGGCGGGGTGGCGTGAACGACGCGTGCATGAGCGGGGATCTTCCTCAAGGGGGCGGGACGCAGGTCCACCCGACCACATGCCGCTACGGAAGGTGCAACCCGTGCACACCGCTCCGCGCCAACCGAACTGCACGTTCGTCAAGCGGGTCGCCACGGCCGCGGCGCCTGCGGACCCGATCACCCGGGCCGGATCCCGCTCGCCGCAAGGGATGCCCGCTCGCCAGTCGTGCCGCGGTCGGTACGGAGGCGGGGGGGACGGTGCGGGGGACGGTCTCCCCCGCACCGGGCCCACTCAGGCCTGCGCGCTGGAACGGCGCTTGAACACCCACATGATCACGCCGCCCGCGACCACCACGACCAGTGCGAGCACACCGATGGCGATCCCCATGCCGCCGCTGTCCTTGGTCTCCTCGCTGGCCTCGGCCTGGATCGAGGAGCCCGTGTCGGTGCCCGAGCCGTCCGATCCCTTGTCCGATGCCGGCGCGGGCGCCTTGCTGGGGGAGAGCGGTGTGCCCTCCCACTCGGCCTTCTTGTCGGCGGACTTCAGCTTGAGGACCGGGGCCGGGTTCTCCGGCTTCTTGCCGTCCTTGGGCTCCTCGACCCAGCGGGCCAACTTGCCGTCGCTGTAGGTCTCCACGGTCTTGAAGACCAGGGACTTGGCGTCGGGCAACTGCTTCACCTGAATGCTGTACACGGCGTCCTCGCCCACGGCGAGGGGCTTGCCGGTGAGGGTGAAGCCGCCCTGGGCCTGGGCCAACTTCCAGCCCGCGGGGCCCTTCTTGAAGCTGACCGCGCCGGGGCTGATGCCCTCGGGCAGAACGACCTGGAGCATGGCGAGGCCCGCCGACTTGGACTCCGCGGCCGAGGTGAAGGTCAAGGTGACGTCCTTCGCCAAGGCTCGGCCGTCGGACGCGGTCACACCCGCGTGAGCCGAGGCGGGTGTGGCCACGGCCAGTGCCGCGGTCAGGGCCAGGGCCCCGGACAGGGCTATCCGCAGGGGTGCGTTGCTCATGGTTCTCCTCGTAACGAATCGTGGGGGGACGGGAGGCGCCGAGGCACGCCAAGGGCTCCCGCGTGGGGGTGGAGTGCCGTGGCAAGGGTGGGGGTCCACGTCATGGCGGGCCCATCATTCACGAAGCAGCCCTCCGAGGGAGGCCGGTTGCCATATCTGGCGCCCCTCCTCCCCCACGAGCCCCGTCATATGACGCTGCCATCTATCCGCGGGTTGGACATTTGGACGGGTGCGTACGGAAACATCCCCCCGGGTGGTCCGGTGCCCATGGCCCGTCCCAGCCGTTCGGACCGCACGCCGGTGTCACACCGACCGGTCGGTACGGGGCACGCCCGACGGCGGTGGCGGCGGGCTACTCCCTCGATCCGCCCAGGGGCCGCCCGCAGCGCAGGTTCCAACGCCCGGCCCTGCCACTGAGTTCGGTGAGTGTCAGGGGTCCCACGTCCAGTCGCCAGAACGCCTCCGACGCCAACCCCAACGCGACCACCGTGGCGGCCCGCACCACCGCGGGCTCCACCACCGCCAGCACCCGCCCGGCAGGCAGAGCCGCCAACCACCGCTCCACCCGTGCCGACAACTGCCGCAGCGATTCGCCCCCGTGCGGAGCCGCCGAAGGGTCCCGCAACCACAGCGCGAGGCCCTCGGGGTCGGCTTCGCCCACCTCGTCCAACGTCCGCCCGGTCCAACTGCCGACGTGCCAGTCGGCGAGCTGCTCGACCGGCTCGGCCCGAAGCCCCAACGCATCGGCAGTCTGACGGCAGCGCGACGAGGACCCCCGCACCACCAGATCGGCACGCGGTACGGCGTCGGCCGCCGCGGTGGCGGCACGTGTCCCGCTCTCGTCCAACGGTGACCGCCCGCCGAACCGCGCCTGCCGCAGATCGGCCGTCATCGCAGGTGAAACGAACATCACCCGTACCGTCATCGTCACACTCCCCACCGGTCATACCGCTCAACGGCACAAGAACATCACGGTGTGCCGCACCATGGCGGCAGCCGCCCCACAGGCGGTACGGTCGCGTGGACATGACGACGGTGTGACGGAAGCCCGGTGAGAATCCGGCACGGTCGCGCCACTGTGTACCCGCACCGCAGCGGGAAGTCAGACCCGGCACCTTCGTCTCAGGCACCACGATCGGGACGCGTCGTTCCCCCAGGAGGTTCTGCCATGGCCCAGTCCGCTGCGCCCGCCACCACCGCCGCACCGGCCATCACCCCCATCTCCCTGAAGGCCATCGCTCCCTGGGCGGCCTTCGTCGGAGTGCTGATGTTGGTCCTGCTCTACTTCGTCGGCGCCGAACAGGGCGCCACCTCCCTCCTCTCCGGCGAGAACGTGCACGAGTGGGTCCACGACGGACGCCACCTCCTCGGCTTCCCCTGCCACTGAGCACATCGGACCCGCACCGCTCGCAATCCCCAGGGGAACGTCCATGAACTCCATATCCGTCAGAGACCTGCTCGTCCGCGGCATGATCGCGGGCCTGATCGCGGGGGCCGTCGCCATGGCCGTCGCCTACTTCCTCGGCGAGGGCCCGGTGGACGCGGCCATCGCGTTCGAGGAGAGCCACAGCCATGAACACGGCGGCGAGGAACTCGTCAGCCGCGCCCTCCAGTCCACGGCCGGCCTGGCCACCGGTGTGCTGGTGTTCGGCGTGGCCGTCGGTGGCATCGCGGCACTCGCCTACTGCGTCGCACTCGGCCGCATCGGTGGGTTCGGCCCGCGCGCCACGGCGGCCCTGGTCGCCGGTGGCGCCCTGCTGACCGTGTACGTGGTGCCGTATCTGAAGTACCCGCCCAACCCGCCCGCGGTCGGCGACCCGGACACCATCGGGCAGCGCACGGCCCTGTACTTCCTGATGGTCCTGCTGAGCGTGTTGCTCGCGGTGGCGGCCGTGATCCTGGGACGACGGCTCTCAGGCCGGCTCGGCAACTGGAACGCAACGGTCGTCGCGGCGGCCGGCTTCGTCCTGGTCGTGGGGCTGGCGTTCGCCCTGCTGCCGTCCTTCAACGAGGTGCCCAAGGGCTTCCCGGCCACCGTGGTGTGGGAGTTCCGCCTGGCGACCCTGGCCATCCAGGCCACCCTGTGGACCGTCTTCGGGCTGGTCTTCGGGGAACTCGCGGAGCGACTGCTCACGGCGAAGAGGCCGCTGTCGGCCGTCGCGGCCTGAGCCCCGCGCCGCCCGTACCGACCGCCCGTACCGACCGCCGCCCCGGCAGCGGTCGGCACGGGCGGTACGTCCGATTCGTTCAAGACGCACGGCCCCACCAGTGCCTACGGTGGTCCCATGACTCCACGACTCGACGCGCTCGGCATCGTCACCGCCGACATGGCCGCGTCCCTCGCCTTCTACCGCCGACTCGGCCTCGACATCCCGGCCGACGCGGACACCGCCCCCCACGTGGAGGCGACCCTCCCCAGCGGGCTGCGCGTGATGTGGGACACGGAAGCCGTGATCGCCTCCTTCGACCCCACGTGGACCCGGCCCGCCGCGGGTGCCGAGCGGCTGGGTCTCGCCTTCCGCTGCGCCGACGCCGCCGAGGTCGACTCGCTCTACGCCGAGTTGATCGAGGCAGGCCACCAGGGACATCTGAAGCCGTGGGACGCGGTCTGGGGCCAGCGCTACGCGGTCGTCCTGGACCCCGACGGCTGCGGCGTCTCGCTCTTCGCCGACGCGCAGTAGCCCCCGAGCGTCATACCGGTGAGAGCGCGCATCTCCCGCGCGAGATGCGCCTGATCGGCACAGCCCGCACCGGTCGCGGCAGCGGAGTACGAGGCCCCGAGCCGGACGAGGCCGAGCGCCCGTTGCAGCCGCAGGATCCTCGCTAGGGTCTTGGGCCCGTATCCGAAGGCTTCACGGGAGCGGCGGTGGAGCTGCCGGGTGCCGAGGCCGGCCGCGGCAGCCACCTCGGCGACGCCCTCCCCGGCGGCCAGCCGGCGCACGATGTCCCCCACCACCGGGTCGGGCCGCCCGGCACGGTCTGCGGCAGCGCGCGCCAAGGCGGCCAGTGCGTCGGCCGGGTCGACGGCCGCGTCGACCCGCGCAGTGAGCCCCCGCACCCGGGACGCTCCCCAGAGGGCGTCCAGGTCCACCCGGAGATCCCGTAGTTCGTGTGCGGGCACGCCCAGGACGGCCGGCGCCGACCCGGGGGCGAAGCGGACTCCTGCGTACCAGGTCCCGGGGACCGCGTCCGGCAGGTGGGAGCGGGTGTCGGGGCCCGCGACCAGCAGCCGGCCGGGCGTCCAGATGAGGTCCATGCACCCGTCGGGCAGCACCGGTCGAGCGGTGGCCCCCTCGGTCGGGGTCAAGGTCCAGACGACGGCACCGTCGAGCCCGGCGGGCCGCTCCTCGTACATGTGGTCGAGCGTAGTACGCCGGCCCGGACCGTCCGGGCCGGTGCCCGGCGTCACTGCCAGGGGTAGTCGTCCCGGTCCGGGGGCGGGGACGACTTATGCGGGTCGCGGCCCGTGTGGAGTCGGGACTTCACGTCGTCCGGGGGCAGGAAGCGCGACCAGCGCTCGGGGAACTCCGACGGCATGTCCCCCGGCCCCTCGTCGTCATCGTCGTCGTCATCGTCGTCGCTGCCATAGAGATGGGCGGCCCTGGCCCGGGCGACGAGTTCGGCCGCCTGCTCGGCCCGCAGCCGCTCGTTGGCCGCGCGGGCGGCGGCAGTCGCCGCAGCGGGCCACACCCGGTCGATGGCAGCGTTCACCGCGGCGCCGACCAGGACCGCGAACGCGGAGATGCCGATCCACAGCAGGACGGCGATCGGCGCCGCCAACGAGCCGTAGATGGTGGGCCCTTCGACGGTGTTGGTGAGGTAGATCCGCAGCAGGAAACTGCCGAAGACCCACATGCCGAGGGCGACCAGCGCGCCGGGCACGTCCTCGATCCAGGGCGAGCGGACCGGAACCGACACATGGTAGAGCGTGGTCAGGAAGGCGATCGACAGCAGACTGACGACCGGCCAGTACAGGATCGTCACCAGCGTGGTCCCCCACGGCAGCAGCGCCACCACCCGATCGGGGCCGACGACCGCCAGCGGGAGCACCACCGCGCCGATGAGCAGGGCGATCAGGTAGAGCAGAAAGGCCAGCAGCCGGGTCGCGACGATGCCCCGCTGGCCGTCGAGGCCGTACATCACGGTGATCGTGTCGATGAAGACGTTGACCGCCCGCGACCCCGACCACAGGGCGATCGCGAAGCCGATCGAGATGATGTCCGGACGGCCGCCGTGGGTGACGTCCTCCAAGAGCGGTTTGGCGATGTCGTTGACGCCACGGTCGGACAGGACCGTACCGACGGCATTGAGGATGTTCTCCTCGATGGAGGCGACGGTGGTGGTGTTGGTCCAGTCGTCTATGTAGCCGAGGAGCCCGATCAGACCGAGCATCAGGGGCGGCAGGGAGAGCAGCGTGAAGAACGCGGCTTCGGCGGCGAGCCCCAGGATGCGGTACTCGATGCACGAGTTCACCGTGTCCTTCAGCAGCAGCCATGTCATCTTCCGCTTGGAAACGTTGCGGTAGAGGACGCGCGCTCGATGGAGCCGGCCCGACGGCCGCTCGGGTGTTTCATTTGCTGCCTGCACCTCCTTACCGTATCGGCATGGCAGCGAGCACCCACACAGTGACCAACCAGCCTCCGCCCCTGGTGGGGTACGACGTCTACGCCGCGGACCGGGCGCTGACCGAGGCCGTGGAGCGACACGTCGTCCCCGAAGCGCTCGACGAGGCCCGTGCGGAGTTGACGGAGTTGGGCCGTGCTTCCGGTTCGGCCCAGGTGCAGCGCTGGGGCGCCGAGGCCAACGAACATCCGCCCCGACTGCTCACCCATGACCGGTACGGGAACCGGATCGACGAGGTGGAGTTCCATCCTGCCTGGCACCGACTGCTCGGCCACGCCGTGTCGGCGGGTCTCACCGATGCCTGGAGCCGGCCGTCCGGCCATGTGCGCCGGGCGGCCGGGTTCTTCGTGTGGACCCAGGCGGAGGCGGGGCACGGCTGTCCGCTGTCGATGACGCACGCCGCGGTGCCCGCGCTGCGCACCGATCCGGAACTGGCCGCGGAGTGGGAGCCCCGGCTGACCTCGCGCACCTACACGGCCGATCTGCTGCCGCCGGGTGCCAAGGCGGGTCGCCTGCTCGGCATGGGGATGACGGAGAAGCAGGGCGGCAGCGACGTACGGTCCAACACCACGTCGGCGGTCGCGCTGGACGCGTCAGGGGAGTACCTCCTGACGGGCCACAAGTGGTTCTGCTCCGCGCCGATGTCCGACGGCTTCCTGGTGCTGGCGCAGGCCCCGGGCGGGTTGACCTGCTTTCTGCTGCCCCGGGTGCTGGAGGACGGCACGCGGAACGCCTTCCGCATCCAGCGGCTGAAGGACAAGCTGGGCAACCGGTCCAACGCCTCCGCCGAGGTGGAGTTCGCCGACACCTGGGCGCGCCGGGTCGGCGAGGAGGGCCGCGGGTTGCGCACCATCCTGGAGATGGTGGCCGCCACCCGGCTCGACTGCGTGGTCGGCTCTGCGGCCCTGATGCGGCAGGCGGTGGCTCAGGCGATCCACCACTGTTCGCACCGCAGCGCGTTCGGCGGCCCGCTCGTCGACAAGGCGCTGATGCGCAACGTCCTCGCCGATCTCGCCCTGGAGTCGGAGGCGGCGACCGCGCTGGCCCTTCGACTGGCCGCCGCCGTGGACCGCGGCACCGAGGAGGAGTCGGCGTTCGCCCGGCTCGCGGTGCCCGCCGCCAAGTACTGGGTGACCAAACGCTGTACGCCCGTGGCCGCCGAAGCCCTGGAGTGTCTGGGCGGCAACGGCTACGTTGAGGATTCGGGGCTGCCCCGGCTGCTGCGCGAGTCACCGCTCAACTCGATCTGGGAAGGGGCGGGCAACATCCAGGCGCTGGACGTCCTGCGGGTACTCCAGCGCGAGCCGCTGGCGCTGAACGCCTTCCTCCAGGAGGTGGGCGAGACCCGGGGAGCGGATCACCGGCTGGACCGGGCCATCAAGGAGCTGCTGACCGAACTGGCGGATCTGGAGGGGATCGAGGCGCGGGCCCGGCGGGTGACCGAGCGCATGGCCACGGTGCTCCAGGGATCGCTGCTGGTGCGGTGGGCTCCGGCCGAGGTGGCGGACGCCTTCTGCGCGTCCAGGCTGGGCGGGGACCGGGGAGCCGCGTTCGGGACGCTGCCGCACACGCTGGCGCTGCGGACCGTGGTGGACCGGGCGCGCGCCGTGGAGTGAGGCCGACGGCCGGGCGGGACCCGAGGGGTGGCGACCGAACGGCGGACCGCCATCAGAGATGATCATGCTCAGGGTGGTGCCGCGCCGACACGGCACCACCCCTCGCGCTCTCCACCTTCGTACACACGAACACCCGTTCGCGAGGGTTGCAAGAGGTTGCAGCCCACGTACCCGTCGCCGCCCAGGAGGAACATCGCGTGCAGACCAGACCGATCGACCTGGCCCGCCTCGCAGCGATGGACACCGCGGAGGCCACCCGTCTACTGAAGGGCATCCGCGAGGACGCACTCAGCGGGAGACGCTCGGCCGTCGGCCCCCGCACGGTCATCGGGGAGTCCTGGCAGCGGCTGCTGCACCGGGGGCTGGACCCCGAGCGGGACCGCCGGGTCGGTCTGCTGCCGCGCGATGAGATCGAGCGCCGTCGCGACGCCTCGCCCCTGCGCGAGGTGCTGCACGTCCTGCGGGACGGGCTGGTGTCGGTGGCCGAGGCGGCGCAGCACATCATGCTCGTCTCGGACTCGGACGGTCGACTGCTGTGGCGCGAGGGCAAGACCTCAGTCCTGCGCAAGGGGGACGCCCACGGGTTCGTCCTCGGGGCGAACCTCGCCGAGGAGTACGTGGGCACCAACGGCGTGGGAACGGCCCTCGTGGTGGGCCGACCGGTCCAAGTGCACGCCGCCGAACACTTCGTCTCCGCACACCACAGCTGGACGTGTACCGGTGCGCCGGTGACCGATCCGCGGGACGGCAGGCTGCTGGGAGTGATCAACGCCAGCGGGCCGCTGTCCACCATGCATCCGGCGACGCTGCCGCTCGTCACGTCCATCGCCCGCCTCGCGGAGCACGAGTTGCGCCAGCGGCATTCCACGGCGCTCGACCGGCTACGCAGCGTGGCGTCCCCGCTGCTGTGCCGCCTCACCGGGCGGGCGATGGCGGTGGACGCCGACGGCTGGCCGGCAGCCGTGACGGGGATGCATCTGCCCGGTCGGATCCGGCTGCCCTCGGTGCCCACGGACGGACGGCTGTGGCTGCCGTCGCTGGGCCTGTGCATTCTGGAGCCTCTCCCGGGCGGCTGGCTGGTACGCGTGGTGGAGGAGCACTCCACCGGTGCGACCCGGGTGGTGCTGGACCTCCGCCGTCGCCACCGGGCCTCGGTCTCGATCCACGGCGAGGCGGGCAGCTGGTCGCAGGGCCTCAGCCCGCGCCACGCCGAGCTGCTGTACTCCCTGGCCAGGAACCGGGGTGGGCTGAGCGCCGCGCAACTGGCACAAGACCTCTTCGGTGATGCCTCACGCACCGTAACCGTACGGGCGGAGATGTCCCGTTTACGCCGGCATCTCGCCCAGGTGCTGGCCAGTCGCCCGTACCGGTTCGCGGACCGGGTCGAGGTGGAGGTGCTGGAACTCACGGCCCAACCGCTGGCCTTCCCGGACACCCCGGCCGCCGGAATTCACGTGGTCGAGGAGGTCAAAGGGGCCAAAGGGGCAGACGCCCCGGTGGACCAGGACAGCGGATCACCGGCCGTCCCACCGTGACAGGTATCGCACCCGGCGCGGCTTGGACCAGGGGTGATCCGCGTGATTCCCTGCGTTCATGAGCATCACCATGACCACCTGGTCCCTGGAGCAGACGTCCCCCGCCGAGCAGCGCCCCTCCGCGACGGTCGGCGAGGTGCGGATCGTCCGCGCCGAGGTCCCCTCACCGGAGTTCAGCCGCTTCCTCTATACGGCGGTCGGCGGAGACATCCACTGGACGGATCGGCTCCCCCTGACCCACGAGGAGTGGGACGAGATGCTCGCCCGGCCCGGCACCGAGACGTGGGTGGCCTACGAAAAGGGCACCCCCGCCGGGTACGCGGAGATCGAGGCCCAGAGCGACGGTGCGGTGGAGATCGTCTACTTCGGACTGATCCCGGCGTTCCGGGGACGTCGTATCGGTGGCCACCTGCTGTCGTACGCGGTGGCCCGGGCCTGGGACCTGGCGGAGCGCTGGCCGGACCGGGAGCCCACCAAGCGGGTCTGGCTCCACACCTGCTCCAAGGACGGCCCGCACGCGATGGACAACTATCTGCGCCGCGGGTTCACGGTCTTCGACACCAAGGTGACCGAGGAGGAGGAGACGGTGACCCCTGGCCCCTGGCCCGGCGCCCGACCCTGACACCGCTCGGCACACGCTTCTGCGCCCGCGGCGTGAGCCGCCCTTCGTTTCACTGCACCACGCTTCACTGCGCTTCGTTTCACTGCGCTTCGTTTCCACCGCCCTGCGCCGCCTTCCCTTTTCACCGCCCTGCGCTGCACCGGCGTCCGTGTGCGTGCTCACACGGGCGCCACGCGATCGCGCCGCGATACGGGCCGCGATGGAGGGGAAGAGTCGTCGCGCATCTCCCCCTATGGGTGGCCGGCCTCACGTTCGACGACTCCGTTCCGGCATCCATATAGGGTCATTCCTCCCAGATAGACCGCCGAGGTCCACTTCCGGCCCTGGGTCACGATTCGATCGAGCCATCGCCCGGTGGGGCACCCCACAGCCCGGACCACTCGCACATGTCTCACGATGCGAGACATCATTGTCCAACATGTGGATGATGGTGGACTGCCATCGGACCGCCGTGCCACGCTTCCGTCATGTCTCGGACTGGAATTGCCTTGGTGAGTCGACGCCACGTCGACCTCGGCCGCATGTCCAGCGCCATCTGTCCCGCCTGCTGACAGCCCAGCACCGCCGAGCATTTCACCGTCTGAGCCCCCAGAGCACCGCCAGCCCCAGCTGAGTCACCGAGCCCGCAGCCGTCGCACTTAGCCCCTTGGGTTCACCTGCCCTGCGCACCGTCGCGCGCCCTCACGAGTGTGCAGCTCAGAGCCGCCCTCCTGTTGTCTCGAAGGACATATCGCCATGGCCGCCACCCCGGACAAGCCCGCCCCCGCCGTGTCCCGCCGTAGAACCGGACGTCACCGCGGCGAGGGTCAGTGGGCCGTTGGCCACATGACGCCCCTGAATGCCAACGAGCAGACCAAAAAGGACGACGACGGTCTCAATGTGCGGACGCGCATTGAGACGATTTACGCCAAGCGCGGCTTTGACTCCATCGACGGCGCCGATCTGCGCGGTCGGATGCGCTGGTGGGGCCTCTACACCCAGCGCAAGCCCGGGATCGACGGCGGCAAGACCGCGATCCTGGAGCCGGAGGAGCTGGACGACGAGTACTTCATGCTCCGGGTCCGCATCGACGGCGGCCGGCTGACGACCCGCCAACTCAGGGTCATCGGCGAGATCTCCCAGGAGTTCGGCCGCGGCACCGCCGACATCACCGACCGGCAGAACGTCCAGTACCACTGGATCCGCATCGAGGACATGCCCGAGATCTGGCGGCGGCTCGAAGAGGTCGGCCTCTCGACGACCGAAGCCTGCGGCGACACCCCCCGCGTCATCCTGGGCTCGCCCGTAGCGGGCATCGCCGAGGACGAGATCATCGACGGCACCCCCGCGATCGACGAGATCTACCGCCGGATCGTCGGCAACAAGGACTTCTCCAACCTGCCCCGGAAGTTCAAGTCCGCGATCTCCGGATCCCCGCTGCTCGACGTCGCGCACGAGATCAACGACATCGCCTTCGTCGGTGTCGAACACCCCGAGTTGGGCCCCGGCTTCGACGTCTGGGTGGGCGGTGGACTCTCCACCAACCCGAAGATCGGCGTACGGCTCGGCGCCTGGGTCTCCCTCGACGACGTTCCCGATGTGTACGAAGGCGTCATCTCCATCTTCCGGGACTTCGGCTACCGGCGCCTGCGCACCCGCGCCCGGCTGAAGTTCCTGGTCGCCGACTGGGGCCCGGAGAAGTTCCGCCAGGTCCTCGAAGACGACTACCTCCAGCGCAAGTTGGCGGACGGCCCCGCGCCCGAGCGCCCCGTACAGGAGTGGCGCGACCACGTCGGCGTCCACCGCCAGCAGGACGGCCGGTTCTACGTCGGGTTCGCACCGCGCGTGGGACGCGTCGACGGCACCACGCTGCTGAAGATCTCCGAGCTGGCCGCCGAGCACGGCTCCGACCGGCTGCGCACGACGGCCGAACAGAAGATGATCGTGCTCGACGTGCCCGAGGACCGGGTCGAATCCCTGGTGGAGGGCCTGGAGGCACTCGACCTGCGGGTGACCCCCTCGCCGTTCAGGCGCGGCACGATGGCCTGCACCGGCATCGAGTTCTGCAAGCTCGCGATCGTGGAGACCAAGGCACGGGCGGCCTCCCTCATCGACGAGTTGGAACGCCGGCTGCCCGAGTTCGACCAGCCGATCACCATCAACGTCAACGGCTGCCCCAACGCCTGCGCCCGCATCCAGGTCGCCGACATCGGCCTCAAGGGCCAGTTGGTCCTGGACGACTCCGGCAACCAGGTCGAGGGCTTCCAGGTCCACCTCGGCGGCGCCCTCGGCCTCGACCCCGGCTTCGGCCGCAAGGTCCGCGGGCTCAAGGTCACCTCCGCCGAACTGCCCGACTACGTCGAGCGGGTGGTGCGGCGCTTCCAGGAGCAGCGCGAGGAGGGCGAGCGCTTCGCCACCTGGGCCGCCCGCGCCTCCGAGGAGGCCCTGTCATGAGCGAGCGCGCCGCCCCCTTCTACTGCCCCTACTGCGGCGACGAGGACCTGCGTCCCAACGAGCAGGGTCACGGCGCATGGGAATGCGCCGCCTGCAACCGGGCCTTTCAGTTGAAGTACCTCGGGCTACTCGCCCGTGGTTTTCAACGCAAGGACACCGGAGGGGAAGAGATATGACGGTCACTCACCAAACCAATCTCCAGGAACTCGCCGAGCGTGCCGGACGTGATCTCGAAGAGGCGACCGCCCTGGAGATCCTCACCTGGGCCACCGAGACCTTCGGCGCCAGGTTCTGTGTGACGTCGTCCATGGAGGACGCCGTCGTGGCACACCTCGCCTCCCGGGCCCTGCCCGGGGTCGACGTCGTGTTCCTCGACACCGGATACCACTTTCCCGAGACCATCGGCACCCGGGACGCGGTCGAGGCCGTGATGGACGTCCGGTTGATCACGCTCACCCCACGCCTCACCGTCGCCGAACAGGACGCCGAGCACGGCCCGCGCCTGCACGACCGCGACCCCGATCTGTGCTGCAAGCTCCGCAAGGTCCAGCCGCTCGAAGAAGGGCTGACCGGGTACGACGCCTGGGCGACTGGCCTGCGTCGCGATGAGTCCCCGACCCGGGCGAACACCCCGGTCGTGGGCTGGGACGCACGCCGCCGCAAGGTGAAGGTGTCCCCCATCGCCCGGTGGACCCAGGACGACGTGGACACTTACGTCGCCGAGTACGGGGTACTCACCAACCCCCTGCTGATGGACGGCTACACCTCCGTGGGCTGCGCGCCCTGCACCCGTCGGGTGCTGGAGGGCGAGGACGTCCGCGCCGGCCGCTGGGCCGGGCGGGGCAAGACGGAATGCGGACTGCACGGCTGATGACGACGCTGGGAGACGAACACGTGACTGGGGCCACCATCTGGCTCACGGGCCTGCCGAGTGCCGGTAAGACCACCATCGCCCTGGCGTTGGCGGAGCGCCTGGCCGCCCAGGGACGGCGGGTCGAGGTGCTGGACGGCGACGAGATCCGTGAGTTCCTGTCGGCGGGTCTCGGCTTCAGCCGTGAGGACCGGCACACCAACGTCCAGCGGATCGGCTTCGTCGCCGAACTGCTGGCGTCCAACGGGGTGACCGTCCTCGTCCCGGTGATCGCGCCCTACGCCGACAGCCGGGACGCAGTACGCAAGCGTCATGCCGCCGAGGGCACGTCCTATGTGGAGGTGCACGTCGCCACTCCGTTGGACGTGTGCTCCGAGCGCGATGTCAAGGGGCTCTACGCCCGCCAGGCCGCGGGACAGATCAGCGGCCTCACCGGGGTCGACGACCCCTATGAGGTGCCGGTCTCCCCCGATCTGCGCATCGAGTCACAACACCAGACCGTGCAGGAGTCCGCGGCAGCGCTGCACGCGCTGCTCACCGAGAGGGGTCTCGCATGATGGCGCTCGCCGATGTCCAGGACACCGACAGTCCCTATGCGCTCAGCCACTTGGACGCGTTGGAGTCCGAGGCGGTCCACATCTTCCGCGAGGTGGCAGGCGAGTTCGAGCGGCCGGTGGTCCTGTTCTCCGGCGGCAAGGACTCCATCGTCATGCTGCACCTGGCGCTGAAGGCGTTCGCACCGGCAGCGGTCCCCTTCTCGCTGCTGCACGTCGACACCGGACACAACTTCCCGGAGGTCCTCGAATACCGGGACCGCACGGTGGCCCGCCACGGCCTGCGGCTGCACGTCGCCTCCGTACAGGAGTACATCGACGCCGGGAAGCTGCGCGAGCGGCCCGACGGCACCCGCAACCCCCTTCAGACCGTGCCGCTCACCGAGGCGATCCAGGAGCACCGCTTCGACGCGGTGTTCGGTGGCGGGCGGCGCGACGAGGAGAAGGCGCGCGCCAAGGAGCGGGTGTTCTCCCTGCGGGACGAGTTCTCGCAGTGGGACCCGCGCCGGCAGCGGCCCGAGCTGTGGCAGCTCTACAACGGACGCCACGCCCCCGGCGAGCACGTGCGGGTGTTCCCGCTGTCGAACTGGACCGAGTTGGACGTCTGGCAGTACATCGCGCGGGAGAAGATCGAGCTGCCCGAGATCTACTTCGCCCATGAGCGCGAGGTGTTCCGGCGTTCGGGGATGTGGCTGACCGCGGGCGACTGGGGCGGGCCCAAGGAGTCCGAGCAGGTCGAGACCCGACTGATCCGCTACCGCACCGTCGGTGACATGTCCTGCACCGGTGCGGTGGACTCCGACGCCACCACGCTCGACGCGGTGATCGCCGAGATCGCCGCATCCCGGCTCACCGAGCGGGGCGCCACCCGTGCCGACGACAAGCTGTCCGAGGCCGCCATGGAAGACCGCAAGCGCGAGGGGTACTTCTAAATGACCGCCATCACCTCGGCGGCCGAGCAACTGTCGGCCACCACCCTGCTGCGCTTCGCCACCGCGGGCTCCGTCGACGACGGCAAGTCCACGCTCGTGGGGCGGCTGCTGCACGACTCCAAGTCGGTGTTGACCGACCAGTTGGAGGCGGTGACGACGGCCTCGCTCTCGCGCGGCCAGGACACCCCGGACCTGGCGCTGCTCACGGACGGCCTGCGGGCCGAGCGCGAGCAGGGCATCACCATCGACGTGGCGTACCGCTACTTCGCCACCGCGCGGCGGCGCTTCATCCTCGCCGACACCCCGGGCCATGTGCAGTACACGCGGAACATGGTGACCGGTGCGTCCACGGCCGAACTCGCGGTCGTCCTGGTGGACGCACGCAACGGCGTGGTGGAGCAGACGCGGCGGCACGCGGCCGTGGCCGCCCTGCTGCGCGTGCCCCACGTGGTCCTCGCCGTGAACAAGATGGACCTGGTCGACTACGCGGAGCACGTCTTCGCCGCCATCGCCGAGGAGTTCACCTCGTACGCCGCTTCCCTGGGCGTACCTGAGATCACTGCGATCCCCATCTCCGCACTCGCCGGTGACAACGTGGTGGACCCGTCGGCGAACATGGACTGGTACGGCGGTCCGACCGTGCTGGAGCACCTGGAGACCGTGCCGGTCTCGCACGATCTGGCGTCCTGCCACGCCAGGCTTCCCGTGCAGTACGTGATCCGTCCGCAGACGGCCGACCACCCGGACTACCGGGGGTACGCCGGGCAGATCGCGGCCGGCACCTTCCGGCTCGGCGAGGAGGTCACCGTACTGCCGTCGGGGCGCACCTCGCGGATCAAGGGGATCGACCTCCTGGGCCAGGCGGTGGACATCGCGTGGACCCCGCAGTCGGTCACCCTGCTGCTGGAGGACGACATCGACATCTCGCGCGGCGATCTGATCGTGCCGAGCGGGGACGCGCCGCCGACCACGCAGGACGTCGAGGCCACCGTGTGCCACGTGGCCGACCAGCCGCTCACCGTGGGGCAGCGGGTGCTGCTCAAGCACACCACGCGGACGGTGAAGGCGATCGTCAAGGAGATCCCGTCCCGGCTGACCCTCGACGACCTCTCGCAACACCCGGAGCCCGGGCAACTCGTCGCCAACGACATCGGTCTGGTGACCGTGCGCACCGCCGAACCGTTGGCGCTCGACTCCTACGCCGACTCCCGGCGTACCGGCTCCTTCCTCCTGATCGACCCGGCCGACGGCACCACGCTGGCGGCCGGGATGGCCGGCGACTCGTTCGCCACCACGGCCAAGGCCGTGCAGACATCCGACAGCATCGAAGACTCGGGGTGGGATTTCTGATGACCGACGTGTATGCGACCTTCGCGAAGGAAGGGGGCCGTGTGGGCAGCGGCACCCTCGGCGCAGGTTCCGGAGGTGTCGTGTGTTGTGCGCGATGAACCGTACGCACCACCGGAAGCCGCCTCACCGACGAAGACACCGTTCTGCCAACTTCCCGGCCACGACTTACGGACGTGACCGCCGGGGCCTTCGAGAGGAAACCCTCCCGTGCCTGCCACCCGTACCACTGTGCGCCGCGGCCTCGCCGCAGCCGCCGCCATCCCGCTGCTGATCGGCGCACTCGCCTCCTGCGGCTACGGTTCCGACGCCAAGAAGGACGACAAGACCACCCCGGCCGCGAAGGGCAAGAAGCTCTCGGCCGACACCGTGAAGTTGGGCTACTTCCCCAACCTCACCCATGCCACTGCGCTCGTCGGGGAGCAGCAGGGCATCCTCCAGAAGGAGCTGGGCGGCACCCAGATCAAGTCGACGACCTTCAATGCCGGCCCCTCCGAGATCGAAGCCCTGAACGCGGGTGCCATCGACATCGGCTTCATCGGCCCCTCCCCCGCGATCAACGGTTTCACCAAGTCCAAGGGCAAGAACCTGCGGATCGTCGCCGGCTCCGCATCCGGTGGCGTGAAGCTCGTGGTCAACCCCAAGAAGATCAAGACCCTGGACGACCTCAAGGGCAAGAAGATCGCCACGCCCCAGCTGGGCAACACCCAGGACGTCGCCTTCCTGAACTGGATAGCCGAAAAGGGCTGGAAGGCCGACGCGCAGAGCGGCAAGGGCGACGTCTCGGTCGTGCGCACTGACAACAAGATCACTCCGGATGCCTACAAGTCCGGTTCGATCGACGGTGCTTGGGTTCCGGAGCCCGTGGCTTCCAGACTCGTGGCGCAGGGCGCCAAGGTGCTCCTCGACGAGTCGACCCTGTGGCCCGACAACAAGTTCGTGATCACCCACATCATCGTCTCGCAGAAGTTCCTCAAGGAGCACGCGGACGTGGTGCAGGCCGTGGTGCGCGGCTCGGTGAAGACCAACGCCTGGATCAACGCGAACCCGGATCTGGCGAAGGCGGCTGCGAACGCCAAGCTGAAGGCCCTCACGGGCAAGGAGCTGCCGCCCGAGATCATCGACCCGGCGTGGAAGTCGATCCTGTTCACCGATGACCCGCTGGCGTCGACGCTGAAGACGCAGGCGGACTACGCGGTGAAGGCCGGCCTGTTGGAGAAGCCCGACCTGAACGGCATCTACGACCTCAGGGAGCTCAACGAGGTCCTCAAGACCGAGGGCAAGCCCGCGGTCGCCGATGCCGGACTCGGCGTCAAGTAGCCCGGCACAACCGAGTTCCCAGGAGGTGACGACCATGGCCAATACCCTCACCAAGGACCAGGCGACCGGCCGTACGACGACGGCCGGGCCCGCTGCCCGCATCGAACACGTATCGAAGTCCTTCGCGGGACCCGCGGGACGGCAGCTCGTCCTGGACGACATCACCCTCGATGTCGCTCCGGGAGAGTTCGTCACCCTCCTGGGGGCCTCGGGGTGCGGAAAGTCCACCCTGCTCAATCTGGTGGCGGGACTGGACAAGCCCAGTGCGGGGTCCATCGAGACCCCGGGCGGGCGGCCCGCGCTGATGTTCCAGGAGCACGCGCTGTTTCCCTGGCTCACGGCGGGCAAGAACATCGAACTCGCGCTGCGGCTGCGCGGGGTCGCCAAGAACGAACGCCGTACGGAGGCGGAGCGGCTGCTGGAGCTGGTGCGGCTCAGCGGTGCGTACCGCAAGCGGGTGCACGAGTTGTCGGGCGGCATGCGCCAGCGGGTGGCCCTCGCCCGCGCCCTGGCGCAGGACAGTCAACTCCTGCTGATGGACGAGCCGTTCGCCGCTCTCGACGCCATCACCCGCGATGTGTTGCACGACGAGCTGACGCGGATCTGGCGGGAGACCCAGCTGTCGGTGCTGTTCGTCACCCACAACGTCCGCGAGGCTGTGCGGCTCGCCGAACGGGTGGTACTGCTGTCGTCCCGACCGGGCCGGATCGCCCGGGAGTGGACGGTCGGCATCGAACAGCCGCGTCGCATCGAGGACGCCGCCGTGGCGGAGCTGTCCATCGAGATCACCGAAGAACTGCGTGGGGAGATCCGCCGACATGGCCAGCACTGAGACCTCGACCGAGGCCAAGGCCAAGGCAAAGCCCGACGATCTCGCCGGACTGGAAGCGGGACTCGACGCCCTGGATGCGGTGGAGTCGCACCGCACCCCGGTCAAAGAGGTTCTGCTGAAGAAGGTGCTGCCGCCGGTGGTGGCGGTCCTGCTGGTGGTCGCCGTCTGGCAGGCGCTGGTGTGGGCCGAGGTCACCGACGAGGGCAGTCTGCCCGCGCCCTCCGCGGTGTGGGACAGCGTGTCCAGACTGTGGCTGGCGGGCACCCTGCTGGAGGTCGTCTGGACGAGCGTGTCCCGCGGTCTGCTCGGCTTCCTGCTCGCGCTCGCCATCGGCACCCCGCTCGGTCTGCTGGTCGCCCGGGTGAAGTTCGTCCGTGCGGCCATCGGTCCGATCCTGTCGGGTCTCCAGTCGCTGCCGTCGGTGGCGTGGGTGCCGCCCGCGGTGATCTGGCTCGGACTGAACAACCAGATGATGTACGCGGTGATCCTGCTCGGTGCCGTCCCGTCCATCGCCAATGGACTGGTCTCCGGTGTCGACCAGGTTCCGCCGCTGTTCCTGCGGGCGGGCCGCACCATGGGTGCGACCGGCCTCAAGGGGACGTGGCACATCGTGATGCCCGCGGCGCTGCCCGGCTATGTGGCCGGGCTCAAGCAGGGCTGGGCGTTCTCCTGGCGCTCGCTGATGGCCGCGGAGATCATCGCCTCGTCGCCCGATCTCGGTCTGGGGCTCGGGCAGTTGCTGGAGAACGGTCGGAACAACTCCGACATGCCGGGGGTGTTCTTGGCAATTCTGCTGATCCTGCTGGTCGGCATCGCCATCGATCTGCTGATCTTCAGCCCGTTGGAGCGGGCGGTCCTGCGGGGCCGCGGGCTCCTCGTCAGGAACTGAGTGGTGTGATGCGTCCTCCCGTCCTTCTCGTCATCGCCCACGGCAGTCGCGATCCGCGCCACGCCTCGACCGTCGATGCGCTGTTGCGGCGCGTGCGGTCGAACCGGCCGGAGCTGTCCGTGGAGGTAGCCTTCCTGGACTTCAACACCCCGAGCGTGCCGCGGGTGTTGGAACGGCTGGCCAGGGAGGGCGTCGAGGACGTCATCGCACTTCCCCTGCTGCTGACCCGGGCCTTCCATGCCAAGTCGGACATCCCTTCCGTACTGCGGGAGGCGTCCGCGCGGCTGCCGAGGCTACGGATCCATCAGGCCGAGGTCCTCGGCCCGTCCCCGCTGCTGCTCTCCGCTCTGGAGCGCCGGCTGCGGGAGGCGGGGCTCCGGGAGGCCGACAAGCGCTCGACGGGGCTGGTCCTGGCCTCGGCGGGCTCCACAGACCCGGAGGCGATCGCGGTGATCGCAAACATAGCGCGGGAGCTGCGGCGTACCGGTTGGTGCGCTGTGCGGCCCGCGTTCGCCTCCGCACTCCTTCCCCGTACCGATGAGGTCGTGCGCTCGTTGCGCACCGACGGATTCGAGCGGGTCGCGGTGGCTCCCTATGTGATCGCGCCGGGCCGGTTGCCCGACCGCATCGCGGAGGGGGCCCGGGGCGCGGACGTGTTGGCGGACGTGCTTGGTCCGGCGCCGGAGTTGGCCCGGCTGCTGTTGCAGCGGTACGAGGAGACCCTGCCGGCGCTGGTGGGCGGTCAGATGGCCGCGTTCGCATAGGTCGCCGGGTCGAGCACCAGGAACTTTCCCGGACCGGGGGCGGGGAAGCCGGAGCCGGGGCCCACGGGCCCCGGCTTCTGTCGTGCCCGGTGGTGCCGGGGGGTGTCGGGTGGATGCCGGGTGGTGCCCCTGCGACCGCGCGCCAGTGGGCCGGTGACCGTTTCGTGGCGTCCCGGTGACGTACGAAGGGCGTGCGCGAGGCAGGATCGGGGGAAGGAGGCCGACATGTCGTTTCATTACCACAAGCGCATCACCCTGATCCCGAAGCTGCTCCACCTCACCATCGGCACCCACGGCTGGTCCCTCAGCCTGGGCGGGCGCAGGGCCCATCTCACCCGGGACAGCCACGGCAGGCGCGGAGCGGCGGTCCGGTTGCCCGGCGGGTTCACCTGGCGCCGTCACTCGCGGCGCCACCGTCACTGAGCGGTCAGCTCCACCAGCTTGCGGACGGTGTTCCAGTTGCGGGTGGTCGCGATGACCCCGGGCAGCAGTCGCGGCTTGGCCAGCGCTTCGGCGAGCTTGGACCGGCCGAGGCCGTCGGGCGCGTACAGATACAGCGAGCGGTCCCCGAGCCGGTACTCCTCGGGGGCGAAGGACGCCTGGTCGACGGCGGCCAACCGGTCTGCCGCGATCCGTTCGGAGAAGTAGGTGACGTGGAGTTGTTTGGGCTCCAGCGCCTCCGCGGGGAACGGGCAGTCGTCCCGTACGGACGTGAGATAGGCGTGGTCGCGCACCAGACAGTCCACCGCGAAGCCGAAGTGCTTCTCGATGGCGTGCTCCACGGCGGTGGCGAGCGCCTCCTCGTCGTCTCCCGACGCACTGCTGAAGGCCGCGTTGCCGCTCTGGAGGTAGGTGGTCACGTCCGCGTGGCCCAGGTCGGTGAGAACCCCCTTGAGGGCGGCCATGGGGACCTTCCTGCTGCCGCCGACGTTGATGCCGCGCAGGAGGAGTGCGTATCTGGTCGTCATGGAGCTCAGCGTAGGACGGTCGCCGCACCCCGTGGGGGAGGGTACGGCGACCGCCGTCAGTGCGGCAGGGGCACCGCTCGGTTACGGGACGATCTTGAGGAGCTTGTTGACCGTGCCCGGACCGGCGTTGGAGATCCTGCCGGGGGTGGCGCCGTCGGTGAGGGCCTTGGCTATCTGCGCCGGGGTGGCGCCTGGGTGGTTGGCCAGGTAGATGGCTGCCGCGCCGACGACGTGCGGGGTGGCCATGGAGGTTCCGGAGATCGTTCTGGTGGCACCGTCGCTGATGTGCCAGGTGGAGAGGATGTCCGAACCGGGGGCGTACAGGTCGACGATCCCGCCGAAGTTGGAGAAGCCGGACTGGGTGTCCGTACGGGTCGAGGACGCCACGGTGATGGCCTCCCGGACCCGGGCGGGGGACCCGAGGCTGGCGTTCTGGGATTCGTTGCCGGCCGCGACGCCGAAGGTGACGCCGGAGGCGATCGCCCTGCGGACGGCCGCGTCCAACGCCGGGTCGGCGCTGCCGCCGAGGCTCATATTGGCGACCGAGGGCCCCTTGCGGTTCTTGGTGACCCAGTCGATCCCGGCGATGACCTGCTCGGTGGTGCCTGATCCACGGTCGTCGAGCACCCGTACGGCGACGATCTTCGCCTGCTTGGCGACTCCGTACCGGGCGCCCGCGATGGTGCCGGCCACGTGCGTGCCGTGACCGTTGCCGTCCGTGGCGATGTTGTCGTTGTCGATCGCGTCGAACCCGTGCGTGGCCCTGCCGCCGAAGTCGCGGTGGCTGACCCGCACCCCGGTGTCGATGACGTACGCCGTCACTCCCGCACCCGCGGTGTCGGGGTAGGTGTAGCGGCGGTCGCCCGCGGTCGTGACCTGGTCGATGCGGTCCAGGCCCCAGGTCGGGTTGGTCTGCGTCGCGGAGATGCTGAACCGCTTGTTCTGGACCACCTTGGCGACGGCCGGGTGCAGGGCGAGGTTCTTGGCCTCGTCCTCGGTCATTCCGGTGGTGGAGAAGCCGTTGACGGCGGAGCTGTAGTCGCGCTTCAGTCTGCCGCCGTACTCCTGGGCGAGGCTGCGCTTGTCCGCCTTCTCGTCGAGCAGCACGATATAGCTTCCGGCCACCGCGCCCTCGGCGTTGACGCCGTACACCACGCCCTCCGGCGCCGTGGAGGCCCCGGCGAACGTCGTGCCGAAGAACAGGCCGCCGGACACGGCCACGATGGCTGCCATGGCCGACGTTGACTTGATCCTGCTTTTCCGTCTGTGAGTTGCCATGGAGAGGATCTCCTCGTCAGCAGGTGTGTGGGGGGCATGTCCCGGTCGCGAGATCCTCCGGGAGATGGCTCGAAACCTTGGCCGATTGACGCGCCCAGTTCAAGCGGTTCCACCATCTGTGACTTTGGCAACAAGAATTCACAACTACAACAGGCCAACTCCTCAAAGGGGGTTGCAAAGTTCATGTGAACGGGTTTCACATCTGGCCGGAAATAGATGTAAGGGACCCGGACCGTTCCTCTGAGGGATACATGCATCCCAAGGGAGTAGAAGCCCGATCCCAGGTTCGTCGGACAGTACGACGAGGTGGCGGCGGGTGCCGCCGTAGCGTCGTGGACCGAGGCAACACGACCGCACCCACTGGGGATTGAGGCTGTTATGGAGAACGCGGCAAGAAGACCGCGCGGGTTCGCCGCACGGGCCGGGGGCTGGAGCGCACGGCACCGCTGGGCGGCCGTCGGCATCTGGGTGCTGTTCGTACTGGTTTCCATGGTGGCCGGCTCCGCCATGGGACGGCAGGACATCAACGGGAGTGAGCAGCTCGATGGCGAGACGAGCCAGGCCGCCCGCATAGCCGACCGGGCCGGCATCGAGGAGCCGGTCAGCGAGTCCGTGCTGGTGCAGGCCAAGGACGGCGCACTGAAGACCTCCGCACCCGAGTTCCGGGCAGCCGTGGACGCGGTCATCAAGGCCGTGCAGGCCACCGGCGAGGTGACGGGGGTGACCTCCCCCTACACCAGTAAGAGCATCTCCGAGGACGGGCGCAGCGCGCTCGTCCAGTTCGACATGCGGGGCGACCCCGAGAAGGCAACGGACCGGATCGAACCGGTGCTGAAGGCCGTCGAGGGGGTGCAGGACGATCATTCCGGGCTGCGGATCGAGCAGATCGGCGGCGCCAGCATGACCAAGACCTTCGACGACGCCTTCGGGGACGACTTCCAGCAGGCCGAGTTCTCGGCCGTGCCGGTGGCCCTGGGAATCCTGCTGATCGCGTTCGGGGCCCTGGTGGCGGCGTTGTTGCCGGTGGCACTGGCCATCACGGCGATCATGGCGACGATGGGCCTGATGTCGGTCGTCAGCCACATCATGCCGATGAGTGACACCGCCAACTCCATCATGCTGCTGGTCGGACTGGCGGTGGGCGTCGACTACTGCCTGTTCTACCTACGGCGCGAACGGGAGGAGAGGGCAGCCGGGCGGGACGCCCAGACCGCCCTCCAGATAGCTGCTGCCACCAGCGGTCGGGCGATCGTGGTCTCGGGCGTGACGGTTTGTGTCGCGATGGCAGGAATGCTCTTCACCGGAGTTGGCGATTTCGAGTCCATGGGTCTGGCGTCGCTGATGGTGGTCGCCGTGGCCATGGTCGGCTCGGTGACGGTCCTCCCCGCGCTCCTGTCCTTGTTGGGCGACCGGGTGGAGAAGGGCCGTGTCCCCTTCATCGGAAAGCTGAAGGGGAGCGGCAACGGCGAGAGCCGCTTCTGGAGCGCGGTGCTCGGCGGGGTGCTCAAGCGCCCGGTGGTCTCCCTGTTGGTGGCGACGGGCGCCCTGGTGGCGGTCGCCCTGCCGGCGCTCGGCATGAAGACGCAGGACCTGAAGCTGAACCAGGAGTTCGGCGACTCGATGCCGATCGTGGCGACGTACGAACGCATCAACGAGGCGTTCCCCGGCGGTGCGGAGCCCGCCGAGGTCGTGGTGAAGGCGCACGACATCAATGCGGCGCCGGTGAAGCGGGCGATCGCCGAGTTCCGCGACCGGGCGGTCAGTTCGGGTGCCTCGGGCGGCCCGGTCGAGGTGGTGGTGCACGATGCCGAGGATCTGGCGTTCGTGTACGTGCCGCTGATCGGGGGCGCCGACCAGGACGAGGCCGCCAGGAGCCTGGACCTCCTGCGCGACGAGGTCAGGCCGGCCACCCTCGGCGAGGTCGACGGGGTCGAGGCGCCCATCACCGGTCAGGTGGCCCGTTCGAAGGACTTCAACGACCAGATCACCGGCGCGGTCACCCCGGTCTTCGTCTTCGTGGTGGTCTTCGCGTTCGTCCTGATGCTGCTGTCGTTCCGCTCGCTGACGATCGCGGTGACGTCGATCGTGCTGAACCTGCTCTCGGTCGGGGCGGCCTACGGCATCCTGACCGCGGTCTTCCAGCACGGTTGGGGCGCCTCGCTGGTCGGCGCGGAGGGGGTGGGGGCGGTCGTCGCGTGGTTGCCGCTGTTCCTCTTCGTCATCTTGTTCGGCCTGTCGATGGACTACCACGTCTTCGTGGTGTCACGGATTCGCGAGGCCCGGATGCAGGGCCGGACGACCCGGGAGGCGATCACCCATGGGGTGGTGACGACGGCGGGCGTGGTCACCAGCGCGGCAGTGATCATGGTGGCAGTGTTCGCGATCTTCGGAACCCTGTCGATGCAGTCGATGAAGCAGATGGGCGTCGGTCTGGCGGCAGCGGTGCTGATCGACGCGACGGTGATCAGGGGCGTGCTGCTGCCGGCCGCGATGGCACTGCTCGGGGAGCACAACTGGTACTTCCCGAAGTGGCTGGAGTGGCTGCCGGACATGACGCACGACGAGAGCGGACCGGAGGCCGCACCCGCGGTGGAGGGTCAGGACGACGACGGAAGTCGAACGCCCGTGACCGTGTGAAGTCCTGTGGGTGGCAGGGCGAGGGGCGGGATCCTTGGGGGGATCCCGCCCCTCGGCGCGGAAGCGCCGCCACCGGTCAACCGGTGGGGAGGAGTTCCGATTCGATCAGGGTGGCCGCCCGGCCGGCCCCTCCCTCGTGCGCCATCGCTTCACGGATCTCCGCGAGCCGGCGGGCCACCTCGGGATCGTCCACCAGGTCGAGGACGGCCTTCCGCACCTGCTCGGCGGTGGCCGTGGTCGAGTCGAGCCGGCGTGCCACGCCCAGACCCACCAGCATGTCCGCGTTGCCGAACTGGTCGACGGCCTGCGGGACGCACACCATGGGGGTCGCGGTGGCCAGTCCCTCCTGGCTGCCGCCCGCCCCGGCATGGGTGATGAAGGCGTCCGCCCGGCGCAGTACGGCGAGTTGCGGCACCCATGGGTGGACCTCCACCGTCGCCGGGAGCTCTCCCAACTCCTCCCGGTCGACGTGGCGGCCGATCTGGAGGACGGTGTGCCAGCCGGGCAGTTCGCCGAAGGCTCGTACGCACTCCCGGTAGAAGGCGGGGTGTTTGGTGTAGGAGGAGCCGAGCGACACCAGGAGCACCCGTTCCGCTTCCTCGGGGCGGTGCCACTGGCCCTGGTCGGCACGGTCTCCCTGACAGGCGCCGACGAAGGTGAAGACTGAGGTGTCCACCCGGTCGGCGTGCGGCTGGAGCGCCGCGGGGATGAGGACGATCCCCCGCCGGGGCCGGCCCACGAGATGGTCCGGGTCCGTGTCGTGCAGCCCGTTCTCGTCGAGCCAGGCACGAAAGCGCGCGTAGTACGCCCCTCCGCGCTCGGTCTTCTTCAGTTCCTCGGCCATCGGTCCTGACACCTCGTCGTGGTAGCCCTCCCAGGGCACGAGGTTGGGCCAGAGGGCGACCGCGGGTACGCCCCATCGTAGGGCGAGTACGGGTGCCGGGTAGGCGGTGATGTCATGGAGGACGAGATCCGGTTCGTCGCCCTCGAACGCCGCCGCCAGTTGCGGCAGCGCCTGGATCGCATCGGCGAGGAAGGGCTCGATGTTGTCGATCAGTTCGGTGCCCCATGCGTCGGGGTCGTCCTCGGTCGGCAGGGTCGAGTCGTAGACCACGGGCGTGGCACCCGTCTCGGCGACGCGGTCCGCGAAGGAGGCCGGGATCGCGTAGCTGACCCGGTGTCCGCGTGCGACCAGTTCCCGGATCACCTCAAGGCTGGGGTGCACGTGGCCCGGCGCTGCGATGGAGAACATGGCGATGTGGGCAGGTCGTGGCGCGTTCATGACTTCAGATTAAACGAGACGATACGTTCCGTGCAAGCTCGGGCCGTCCGTGCTCAGCGCTGGTACCTGGCCAACACCAGATTCCCGTCCTCGACCAGGCGCTCCCGCAACTCACCCAGGTCGATCGCACCGCTGTAGTACTCCTGGTACGCGGGGGTCGCCACCTTGTCCTTCCACTCCGGATAGCCGCGCACCGACTGGGCGGGGGCCGATCGCAGCCCGCGGGCGAGTTCCGTCCCCACGGACCAGCCGTACCGCCGCACCCGCAACGAAGGGTCCGCCAGCGCGGCCAGTCCGGTCGGCAACATCCAGTCCCCCCGGGCCAGTCGGGTCATGTTGGACGGCTGGAGCATGTGGTCGATGAACTGCATCGCCTCCCGCTTGTACGGGCTGTCCTCTGCGATGGACAGGGTCTGCGGACTCACCCCCTGCACCGCACCCTCCGCACCGACCGGCATCGGCAGCACCGTCCAAGGGAAGCCGGGTGGAGCCTGCTGCACGATCTGCTGGCGGTAGGAGAAGCCGAGCGGCACCATCGCATACTTGCCGCCGAAGAACCCCGGCAGTGCGTCCGATCCACCCATGCCCAGAGCACTGCGGGAGGCGGTCCCGTCCTCGTTGACCTGGTCGTGGATCGTCCGGGGAACCACTCCGTCGGCCGTCGTGAAGTCGACCCTCACCTTGTTGGCGTCCTCGGTGTTCTCGGTGTTCTGGGAGTTCGCGGTGCTCTCGGGGCCGCGGTGGAAGAGACGCCCGCCGGCCGAGAGCCCCAGGTTGAGGGTGACCGACACCGGCTCCTTGAGCGGCCACGCGACCGCGTACCTCCCCTCGCCCAGCATGGCGGTGATGTCCTTGCACACCGCACGGAACTCGTCCCAACTCCAGGGCCGTTCCGGGGTGGGGATGCGGACACCGGAAGCGCGGAGGATCTGCTCTTGGGCGATCAGGACCCGGGGTTCCTGGAGGAAGGGAACGCCGTAGACGCCCCGTCCGAACGTCACCGTCTCCCAACTCCGGGCCGGGATGTCGGACCGCAGGCGCTGCGGCAGCAACTCACGGAGGTCGGCGAGGTAGCCGCCGTAGGCGAAGTCCGCGAGGTCGTCGGACGCGTCATGGATGACGTCGGGCGCTTCGCCGCCTTCGAAGGAGGTCAGCAACTGGTCGTGGACGCTGTCCCAACTGCCCTGGACGTAGTCGACCTGAACATTCGGATGGCGCGCGTTCCACTCCCGGACCAGTTGCTCATTGGCGTCGACGGACTCCTTCTGCCAGGCGAGGGACTGGAAGCGCAGCCGGATCTGGCCCGTCGTCCGCTCCCGGTCCGCGGCGCAGCCGCCGAGCAGAAGTGCACAGACGACGATGAGTGCCACCGCACGGATGCGGATCAGGGCCGAACGGACAGACGTCGGTACGGGACGGATGCGCATCAGGACTTCACCGCCCCCGCCAGCATTCCCCCGGTGATGCGTCGCTGGATCAACGCGAAGACCACGAGTGAGGGAAGGGTGGCCAGGAAGGCCGCGGCGGCGAGCGGGCCGAGGTCGGCCACGCCCTCGGCTCCCAGGAAGTGCGTCAGCACGACCGGCAGGGTCTGTTTCTCCGGTGTCTTCAGCAGGACGAGCGCAAAGAAGAACTCGTTCCATGCGGTGATGAAGGCGAAGAGTGCCGTCGCGGCGATACCGGGCGCGAGCAACGGACCGGTGACGGAGACGAGCGTACGGAGTCGGCCCGCGCCGTCCACCGCCGCGGCCTCCTCCAGTTCGATCGGGACGGCCCGGACATATCCGGCGAGCATCCAGAGCGCGAACGGCAGCGACCAGACGACGTACACCAAGACCAATCCCGACAGGGTGTTGATCAACCGAAGGTTCTTCAGGACGAGGAAGAGCGGGATGATCACCAGAACGAAGGGAAAGGCCTGGCTGATCACCACCCATCCGGTGGCAGCCGTGGAGAGTCTGCTGCGATGGCGGGCCATCACATAGGCCATGGGGGTGGCGATGGCGACGGCGATGACCGCCGTGCAGCAGGCGGCGATCAGACTGTTCGCGGCGGCCTGGAGCAGTGGTTGTTCGTCGAAGGCCTGCCGGAAGTTGTCGAGGGTGGGGTCCCGGGGAATCCAGGTGGGGTGGAGCGAGCCCAGTTCCCGGGCCGGTTTGAAGGCGGTGGAGATCAGCCAGATGAAGGGGAAGGCCAAGAAGACGAGATAGCCCGCCAGGGCGATGTACTGTCCCGTCCTGGCGAAGGCACCGGTCCGGTTCACCGCGTTTCCCCTCCCCTGATCCGGCTCACCAGATAGACGGCGAGCAGCACCGAGATCACCGCGACCATGACGCATCCCATGGCGGCGGCATAGCCGAACTGTCCGTAGCGGAATGCCTCTTCGTAGGCGAACAGCATCGGGAGGCGGGTGCGCCCACCGGGGCCGCCGTTGGTGAGCACGTAGACCAGCGCGAACGCATTGAAGTTCCAGATGAAGTTGAGTGCGCTGATGGCCAGGGCGATGGGTTTGACGGCGGGCCAGGTGACGGTCCAGAACCGCCGCCAGGCACCGGCGCCGTCCAGGGCGGCTGCCTCGTGGAGTTCGTCGGGGGTGTTCTGGAGTCCGGCGAGGAGGGTGACGGTGGTCTGGGGCATTCCGGCCCAGATGCCGACGAGGATCACGGCGGGGAGCGCCGTGCCCAGTCCGGTCAGCCAATCGCGGCCGTCGCCGAGTCCAAGGTCGCGGATCGTCTCGTTCAGGATTCCCGCATCGGGGTTGTAGACGAGCCGCCACATGATGCCGACGACCACCTCGGGCATCGCCCACGGGACGATGGCCAGGGCCCGGGCCAGCCAGCGCAGCCGTAGTTCCTCGTTGAGGAGGAGGGCGAGACCGAGACCGAGCAGGAACTGGGGGACGGTCACTCCGACGGCCCACAGCAGCCCGATGCCGAAGGAGTCCCAGAAGAGGGTGTCCTTCAGCAGGTCACGGAAGTTGAGGGTGCCAATCCACTGGGTCGGGGCGGTGCGGCCGGCCTGCGAGTCAGTGAAGGCGAGCGCAATTCCGTAGAGGAGCGGTCCCACGCTGAGCACGAGGATCGGGATCAGTGCGGGAAGGACCAGAAACCAGGCCCCTCGGTCCGTCTGCTTCCCGGACCGCGGTTCCGCGCTCGCCGATGTCACAGATTCAACTCCTTAGGCTTTTTTGACCTTCTTTACGGAGATTGATCCTGATCTGTGGTTGAACGACGGTTTACGTCATCGTGCTGACGGGCCCGGGCTTCGTCAAGGAGGTCGGGGGGTGGATGCGAGACTTTGGCGGGTTAGAACCGGTGTGACCGGTGGGACCAGTGATCAGCAGAAGGCAAGCGGAAGAGGCACGGCGATGGATGAAGCACGGGCACGGGAGGTGCTGGTCGCGGCGGGGGTGGCCGCTGACGCAACTCTGCTGGCCATGGGTGAGAACGCGGTCTTCGCCTCGGGCGATGTGGTCATCAAGGTGGGTCGGACGGACGAACTGCTCGGGCGTGCCGAGCGGGAGGCTGCCGTCGGCGCATGGCTGGCGGAGTCCAGGGTGCCCGCCGTGCGACCGGCCTGGCCCGGCGCACGGCTGATCGACGGTCATCCGGTGACCATGTGGCATCGGCTTCCGGAGGCGGTGCGGCCCGCCGAACCCGCGGATCTGGCGCAGTTGCTGCGCCGGGTGCACGCCTCGCCCGCGCCCGGCTTCGCCCTCCCTCCGCGGGAACTGCTGGGAGGGGTGGAGCGTTGGCTCCGGCTGGCCGGAGATGCGATCGACCCGCGGGACGCGGAGTTCCTGCGCGCGCGCAGGGACGGCTTCGCCGAGGCCTCGGCTCGGCTCACACCCCATCTGCCCCGCGGTCCGATTCACGGGGACGCGCTACCGCGCAATGTCCATGTGGGCCCGACCGGGCCGGTGCTGATGGACCTGGAGACCTTCTCGTCGGATCTGCGCGAGCACGATCTGGTGGTGATGGCGCTGTCCAAGGACCGCTATGGACTGCCGGCCCGGGCGTATGAGTCGTTCGTCGAGGCGTACGGGTGGGACGTGCGGGAGTGGTCCGGATGTGCGGTGCTCCGCGGCGCGCGGGAGACGGCGAGTTGTGCGTGGGTGGCCCAGCACGCCCCGAGCAACCCCAAGGCGCTGGAGGAGTTCCGACGGAGGGTCCGGTCGCTGCGCGAGGACGAGCCGGAGGTCCGCTGGTACCCGTTCTGACGACGACCGCACGACAGCACTGCCACACGACCGCACTGCCCCACGGGCGAGCGGACCGAGGGACCGCCGGAGACGGCGGTCCTCCCCCGCTGGTGCCCCACCGCGTCGACGCAGACGACGGCACCCCGTGGTGGACGCGTTCATCGACGAAGCGCCCCCCGCGCGTTCGTCCGCGTCCATCCGGGTCAGCTCCTGGGGACGAGGTCCTTCAAAGGATCATCACGTGATCGCCGGGGTGAGATCGCGCACCGGCCAGGCGCCGTCGACGGAGGCGTCGGCCGTGCCCTTGCTCCTCAAGAAGGCCTCGAAGTCCTGGGCCCACTCCGCGTACCAGCCGATCTGACGCTGATGGAGCTCCTCGGGGTCGAGCGCCGCCACCTGGGCATGACGCTTCGCCAGCGCCCTGGCCACCCGTACCGCGGCGACTGCGTCCGATATGGCGTCGTGGGCGTCGTCGAGCGGTGTGCCGTACTCGGCGGAGACGGCCTCCAGTGTCCGCTTGCCCTTGCGGTAGCGGTCCACGGCACGGTCGATCGTGTACGGGTCGATCACGGGACCGATGGACCGCCCCTGAAGGCGCTCGCTCAAGGAGGGCAGACCGTACCGCTGCAACTCGGCCGAGAGCAGGGTGAGATCGAAGGCGGCGTTGTACGCGACGACCGGGATGTCTCGCTCCCAGTGCCCGCACAGCGCGGTCGCTATCTCGTCCGCCACTTCGCGCGCCGGTCGCCCTTCGGCCGCGGCCCGCTCGCTGCTGATCCCGTGGATCGCCGACGCCTGCTCGGGGATGCGGACCCCTGGGTCCGCAAGCCAGAAGCGCAGCTCCAGCGGATCGCGCTCTCCCACCTGGACGACGGCCGCGGTCACGATCCGCGCTTGCAGCGGGTCCGTGCCGGTCGTCTCCAGGTCGAAGCCGACCAGCGGTTTTGCATGCCAAGCCATCGTGGCCCCCTCCTGTGTGCTGTGGTGCTCTCCCCCAGTGGGTTCCCACCTTCGCACGGGCCACTGACAACGGCTGCGGACCCCCGACCGCGGGGTCGGGGCGAACCGCGGGCGACGGTTGGGGGCGCAACCACCGTTGGACACCGCGGGCCCGGCACCCGCCCCGAGACAGGGACCCGACGCCGAAGCGTTCAGGAGACAGGTCGCGAGTCCGCCCAGACCGACTCGAACTCCTCGCGGTAGGTCTGGAACAACCCGTGGTCCCCTTCGGCACCGGGTCGGACCACACTGCGGGCGCCTCCGCGCAACACCAGGACGGGCGCTTCCATACCGCGCGCCTTGCGCAGATACGTCTGCACCACGGCCACTCCGTCCGGCCCGTCCCCGTCCACGAGATAGGCCGTGAAGCGGGGGGTCTCGTCGAAGACCTGGATCTCGAACGCGCCGGGGTCGCGCAGTCGTGAGCGCACCCGCCGCATATGGAGGATGTTCATCTCCACCGTGCGGCTGAGCTCGCCCTTCCTGATGCCCAGCTCGCGTTCGCGCCGCTTGACCGCGCTGCTCGCCGGGTTGAGGAAGAGCAGCCGGACCCGGCAACCCGACTCGGCCAGCCGGACCAGCCGGCGGCCCGAGAAGTTCTGGACGAGGAGGTTGAGGCCGATCCCGACGGCGTCCACGCGGCGCGCTCCACCGAAGAGGTCCTCGGCCGGCAGCTGGCGCTGGAGCCGCACCCGGTCCGGGTGCACCGAGACCACATCGGCGTAGCGGTCTCCGACGAGGTCCTCGACCGCGTCCACGGGCAGCCGGTCCGCGGAGCGGGCGCCGATTCCGCTGCCGAGCATGTCCAGCAGCCGGGCCGAGGCCCGTTCGGCCTGGGCCAGGACGGTTTCGTTGAGGGCACGGTTGCGCGAGACGACGTTGCGCGTGACCTCCAACTCGTCGAGGGCGAGTTCCACATCGCGTCGCTCGTCGAAGTACGGCTCGAAGCACGGCCAGTGCTGGACCATCAGTTCCCGCAGCTGGGGCAGGGTCAGGAAGGAGAGGACGTTGTCATCGGCGGGGTCGAGCAGATAGCCCTTGCGTCGGGAGACCTCGCGCACCGCGACGGCCCGCTGCACCCACTCCTGTCCGGCGGGGCCCGCGGCGGCCACCACCCAGTCCTCGCTGCCGTGGACCGGCTCATAGATGGGGCGCAGCACCCCCGCCACGACGGCGCGCAGCCGCTGTTCCACCAGATTCAGCCAGATGTAGGCCCGCCCCGCCCGCTGGGCTCGGGTCCGGACTTCGCTCCAGGCGTCGGCGTCCCACTCCAGCTCGGCCCCGATCTCCAGGGGCCGGGCGAGCGAGACCGCACCGGGCGGAATCTCGGGGGCGCCCCCCTCGTGACCCGTGTCACCAGGGGGTAGCTCCAGCCCTCCAGAGCTCACCCGCGCACCGCCTTCCGTCCCCCACCCAACGATCAAGGAAGACTACTCGCCCGAGGGGACGGGGTGCAGCCGGATCGACGCGCTCATTTCCCAACTCCCTTCTGTCTCAGGTGCGTTCTTGCTGGCGAGATCTGCCGTAGTGAGGTGATTCATAGGGGTACGACCCTGCTCCTCCTCCGGGGGAAGCCCGCCGTCGCCAGGTTGACGGCGGAAGCGACCGCGTCGCCCCCCGCTCTCATAGGGGGATCCAGCGATACTTTTAGGGAGAATTCAGACCAAGCGCACTGTGGTGCGCCGGGCCTGAACCGACGATCGCCCGGAACAGACGCGGAAGGGCCCTACGCATGCAGGTCTGGCCAGGACAGGCGTACCCCCTCGGCGCCACCCACGACGGCGCGGGCACCAACTTCGCGGTGTACTCGGAGGCCGCGCGGCGCATTGAACTCTGCCTACTGGACGACGATGGTTCCGAGACGAGGGTGGAGCTGCGCGAGGCCGACGCCTTCGTCCGACACGCATATCTACCGGGAGTGATGCCCGGGCAGCGGTACGGCTTTCGGGTGCACGGTCCGTACGCGCCGGAGCGGGGGCACCGATGCAACCCGGCCAAGCTGTTGCTGGACCCGTACGCCCGTGCCATGAGCGGGAGCATCGACTGGGGCGAGTCGGTGTACGGCTATCGCTTCGGCCGTCCGGACTCCCCCGACGAGCGGGACTCGGCACCGCACACGATGGCCTCGGTCGTGGTCGACACCTCCTTCGACTGGGGCGACGACCGGTCCCCGCGCATCGACTACCACCGCACCGTGATGTACGAGGCGCACGTCAAGGGCCTGACGAAGCTCCACCCGGAGTTGCCGCCGGAACTGCGCGGCACCTATGCGGGCCTGGCCCACCCCGCGGTGATCTCGCATCTGACGGAACTGGGCGTGACCACGCTGGAACTGATGCCGGTGCACCAGTTCATCCACGACCATCGGCTCGTCGACGCGGGTCTGAACAACTACTGGGGCTACAACACGATCGGGTTCTTCGCCCCCCACAATGCGTACGCCTCCCGTGGTGACCGGGGCGAACAGGTCACCGAGTTCAAGGAGGCTGTACGGGCGCTCCACCGGGCGGGCATCGAAGTCATCCTCGACGTGGTCTACAACCACACCGCGGAGGGCAACGAGCTCGGCCCGACCCTCTCCTTCCGCGGTCTGGACAACGCCTCCTACTACCGTCTCGCCGAGGAGGACCGCCGGCTGTACACCGATACGACCGGCACCGGGAACTCACTGCTGATGCGCAGCCCCCACGTACTCCAACTGATCATGGATTCGCTGCGGTACTGGGTGACCGAGATGCACGTGGACGGCTTCCGCTTCGATCTGGCCGCCACCTTGGCACGACAGTTCCACGAGGTGGACCGGCTCTCGTCGTTCTTCGATCTCGTCCAGCAGGACCCGGTCGTGAGCCAGGTGAAGCTGATCGCCGAGCCGTGGGACCTGGGAGAGGGCGGCTACCAGGTCGGGAACTTCCCGCCGCTGTGGACCGAGTGGAACGGCAAGTACCGCGACTGCGTACGGGACCTGTGGCGCGGTGAACCGCGCACGCTCGCGGAGTTCGCCTCCCGACTGACCGGCTCGTCCGACCTCTACCAGAACGACGGCCGACGGCCGCTCGCCTCCGTCAACTTCGTCACCTGCCACGACGGCTTTCCCCTGCGCGACCTGGTCTCGTACGACGAGAAGCACAACGAGGCGAACGGCGAGTCGAACCGGGACGGCGAGAGCCACAACCGTTCGTGGAACTGCGGTGTCGAAGGGGAGAGCGACGATCCGCGGGTGCGGGAGCTGCGGATGCGTCAGATGCGCAACTTCATCGCCACGTTGATGCTCTCGCAGGGCGTTCCCATGCTCAGCCACGGCGATGAGTTCGGGCGCACCCAGGGCGGCAACAACAATGCGTACTGCCAGGACAACGAGGTCTCCTGGGTGCGCTGGCCCGGCTCGGGGGAGGCGCCAGGGGAGGCGTCAAAGGACGACGGCGGGGACTCGCTGCTCGCGTTCACCCGGGCGATGGTGTGGCTGCGGCGTGAGCATCCGGTCTTCCGACGCCGACGGTTCTTCCGCGGCGGCCCGGTCGACGACGCCCATGACGACCTCACCGACATCGCCTGGTTCAGCCCCTCGGGGGAACAGATGACGCAACGGGACTGGCAGTCCCGGCACACCCGGGCCCTGTCGGTGTTCCTGAACGGGAACTCCATCTCCGAACCCGGTCCCCGGGGCGAGCGCATCCGCGACGACTCCTTCCTGCTGATGTTCAACGCGAGTCCCGGGGAGGTGGACTTCGGGGTTCCGGTCGACCACGGCTCGCACTGGCGGATCGTGGTCGACACCGCCAGTGCGCAGGGGTCCGTGGTGGACGAGGGGAAGGAAGTGCACGCGGGGGAGCTGATGACGCTGGTGGGGCGGAGTCTGTTGGTGCTGCGGCGGCCGGCGTAGCCCGGCGCTCCCAGGCTCACCTGGCCGGCCACGAACGAGGTCCCACCACCCGTCCGGCGCCGTCCGGCGTGACACAGAACCCGCCCGGGCGGGTACGTACGCCACCATGACGCCCAACGCCACCTACCGCCTCCAGCTCCAGCCCGCCTTCCCCTTCGCATCCGCTGCGGCGGCCGTGCCCTACCTCGCCTCCCTCGGCATCTCCCATCTGCACCTGTCGCCGGTATGGGAGGCGCTTCCGGGGTCCACGCACGGCTACGACATCACCGACCCCACCCGGGTACGGGCGGAACTCGGCGGCGAAGAGGGGCTGCGGGCGCTCGCGGCGACGGCCCGGGAGCACGGCCTCGGCCTCGTCCTGGACCTCGTGCCCAACCACATGGCGGCCGTACCGCGCCACAACCGTGCGCTCTGGGAGGTGCTCCGCGAGGGCCCCTCGTCCCCGTACGCGCGCTGGTTCGACATCGACTGGGACGCGGGCGGCGGGCGGGTGCTGCTGCCGGTGCTCGGAGGACCGATCGGGGGCGAACTGGAGTCGCTGACCGTCGACGGCGGTGAGCTGCACTACGGCGACCACCGTTTCCCGCTGCGGGCGGGCACCGAGGGACTCGCGCTGCCCGCACTGCTGGACGCCCAGTGGTACCGGCTCGGCTGGTGGCGCCTGGCCCGAACGGAACTGACGTACCGGCGGTTCTTCAGCGTCTCCGAGCTGATCGGGGTACGGGTCGAGGACCCGGAGGTGTTCGACGCCACTCATGCGAAGGTCGTCGAACTGGTCCGGGACGGGGTCGTGAGCGGACTGCGCATCGACCATCCGGACGGCCTCGCCGACCCGGAGGGCTATCTCCAACGGCTCGACGCGGCAACCGGTGGCGCCTGTTGGACCGTGGTCGAGAAGATCCTCACCGGTGCCGAGCGGCTGCCGCCGACCTGGCCGGTGGCCGGCACGACCGGGTACGACGCACTGCGGCACATCGACGGGCTGCTCACCGACCCCGTGGGCGCGGACGCGCTGGCCGGCCAGTTCCGGCGGTACGCGGATCCGGCCGGCGATCGCGGCGGGTACTGGGACGCGACGGTTCGCCGCGCCGCCCACCGGGTCGTCACCCGGGAGCTGGCGGCCGAGACCGCGGCACTGACCCGACTGGCCGAGCGCGCGTGCGCCGAGGACCTGGCCCTTCGGGACCATGCGCCGTGGGCACTGCGGGCCGCCGTGCGCGAACTGCTGGTGCGGGTGCCGGTCTACCGCCCGTACGGCAGCGGTGACGAGACGGCGCTGCCGTTGAAGGCCGCGGCCGGCGCCCGGGCGGCCTTCTCGGTGGCCGAGGAGGCCACGGCGGTGGACACCGTGCGGGACCTGGCCCTCGGACGGCTCGGGGACAGCCCCGCCGGGGTCGCCTTCCGGGTGCGGTTCGCCCAGACCTGCTCCGCGGTGCGGGCCAAGGCCGTCGAGGACACGGCGTTCTACCGCCACACGCCGTTGATCTCGGCGAACGAGGTCGGGGGCGATCCGGGACGACCGGCGGTCGGACCTGACGAGTTCCACGCCCACTGGGCCCGCCAGGCCCGTGACTGGCCCACCGGGGGCGTGGTGCTGACCACCCATGACACCAAGCGGAGTGCCGACGTACGGGCCCGGATCGCCGTGTTGTCCCAGTGTCCGGAGCGATGGGAGGAGTTCTTGCGCCAGATCACCGCGGAGAGTGCCCACCAGGAGGGGGGCCGGGCACCCGACGGGCACCTCGCATGGGTCACCTGGCAGACCGCGATCGGATTCGGCTTTCCGTACGGGGAACGACTGCGGTCCGCGCTGCTCAAGGGAGCCCGGGAGGCTGCACTCCACACCGGGTGGACCGAACCGAACCCGGCCTACGAGCAGGCCCTCGCGGATTTCGTGGCGGCCGGCCCGGCCGGGCATCCGCTGCACTCGGTGGCCCTCTTCGCGCGGGCGTTGGCACCCCACGTACGGGCCCAAGTGCTGGCCGCGACCCTGCTCCAGCTGACCGTGCCGGGGGTGCCCGACCTCTACCAGGGCACCGAACGCACCTATCTCGCCCTGGTCGATCCGGACAACCGGACACCGTTCACGGAGGAGGCCGCGGACGAGAAGACCGCGCTCACCTGCGCGGCGCTACGGCTGCGCGCCGAACGCCCGGAGGTCTTCGGCGCCTCGGGAACCTATGCGCCCCTGTCCGTCAGAGGATCGGCCGCCGCGCACTGCGTGGCCTACTGCCGCACGGGACAGGTGGTGGCGGCCGTCACCCGGCTGTCGCTGCGGCTGGAGCGGGCGGGTGGTTGGGCGGACACCGAAGTGCTGCTGCCGGAAGGGGTGTGGACCGATCTGCTGACCACGGGACGGCGACTGACGGGCGGTCCGGTACGGGCGGGCGACCTCTTCGGACCGGGGCCCGTCGCGCTCCTGGTGCGGGCCGATGCCTGACGGTCCGATGCCTGACGGTCCGATGCCTGACGGTCCGGCAGTGCCTCTCGCCGAGGCACGGGCGGGGCCCTCGGAGAGAGCGCCGATCAGCGGGATCAGCGCTCGGTCAGCCGGAAGCACATATGGCCGAAGCCGACCATGTCGCCGTCCCTGACCGGCACCGCGCCCGTGACCCGACGCCCGTTGACCGTGGTTCCGTTGGTGGAGCCGAGGTCGCGCAGCAGCCAGATGCTGTTGTTCAGGGCGAGTTCGGCGTGCGACCGCGAGACGCTCTCATGACTCAACCGCAGCCCGTTGCCCGGATCCCGGCCGATGCGCAGGGGGTAGGGGCCCGGCTCGGGGAACAACAACGGCGGCAGCTTCTCCGTGTGCCAGGCCCTGCGGAGCCGGACGAAGAACGCGGACACCCCACCGACCGCGCCGACGATCCGGTGCGAGAGGTTCCCCTCGGCCCCGAGGTCGGCGGTCAGCGCCTTCAGCTCTTCCGGCCGGTGGGCGACCAGCGCCAGTTCCATCCGGCGCAGAAAGGTGTCGTGGGACAACTTGCCCTGGGCCGCGCCCTCCCTGAGCACACCGACGACACGATCCCGCTCGGCGTCCGACAGCCGCACGGGAGCGGAGTGCGTGGGGAACTCGGGGGGCGACGTCACATCCTCAATTGTCCGCGGCCGGGCGGAAGGTGTCCAGAAAAAAGCCGGCAGTCGCGCCCCTGGCCGACGAGGACCGGCAGGGGCCGGCGCGAGCACTGCCCGCCGGACCCGACGACCTGTCCCGGCGAAATAGCTGGACGACCCATCGATCGACCGGTTAGCGTGCTCACCACGCCCAGGACCGACGGAGAGGAGGCGAGTGCCGTGCACACCCCACAGTTCCCGCGCTCCCGCCCCGTCCGCCCGGCGTTCGCATTCTGACCGGGAGCGCTCACACGCATCTCTTCCCGGAGGCTCCTCCATGACCGATCTGGTCATCCGCGCGCTCGACGAGCGCGACGCACATCTCTTCGACTCCCTGCCCGACCCGCTCGGGGTCGGCGAAGCACTGTCCCGAGTGACCTTCCGACCCGCGTGGCAGCGGGTCGCCCTGCGCGACGGAAAGGTCGTCGCACGGGCCGCCTGGTGGGGCGGCCCCGAGGACCCCGCGCCCATCGAACTGAACTGGCTCGACTTCGCCGACGGCGAGGAGGAGGCGGGCGCGGAACTGCTGCGCACCTCCCCGTACTCGGTCGGCTATCTGCTCAACCTGCCCGCCGACTGGCGGGACGACCCCGTGCTCCGCGCGGCCGGTGAGGCCCGGCTGAGGGTGGCCCGGGCCGCGGGAATGCGCGTCTTCGTGGAGCGCTACCAGTACCGCTGGACACCCGAGTGCGGTCTGCCGGAACGTCCGGGACGGCTGGTGTTCCGGCCCGAGCCGGATGACGCCGTGATCCTCGATGTACTGCGCCGGGTGCACTCGGCGACGCTCGACGCGCACGCCCTGCACGCGATCGCCGAGGGAGGGGTCGACCAGGCGGCGCAGGAGGAGTTGGACTTCTTCCACTGGTGCCCCTCACCGCGCGCCTGGTGGCAGTTGGCCCACACGCCCGGGGGCGACCTCGTGGGCCTGCACATCCCCGCGCACAACCCGTCCGGCCCGTGCATCGGCTTCATCGGCGTCGTCCCGGAACAGCGCGGCCACGGCTACGCCTACGACCTGCTCGTCGAGTGCACCCGTGTGCTGGCGGCGGAGGGCGCCGAGTTCATCGCGGGCGCCACCGACCAGGGGAACTTCCCCATGGCGGCGAACTTCGCCAAGGCCGGACACCCGGTGGTCCGCGAACGCATCCACCTGGTCCCCGCCCCCGTCGGACCGGGCACCGACTGACCCTTCCTGCCGTGGCCGTCGTGGTGCCGGGTCGTACCGGGCACCACGACGGCCGTCCGGCCCCATCGGGCGCCGACGTGCGCGGGGCCATCCGGGCGCCGTCCCACCGGCACCGTGCATGACGGCGTTCGGCTGCGGGCAGCCGCCCGTCGACGGGCACCGCTCTTCGAAGGGCGGACGGCGGAGCGATCCCCGAGGATGGGGGCGGAGGGAGAGCGCCATGACGACGGACCGACCGAAGGAGCCGGAGCCGCCCCGCGGGGACGGTTCGGACCCCCGGCGAGGAACCGACCACCCCACGACCCGGCCGGGCCCCGCACTGCACGCCTTGGTGACCGGAGCCACCGGCTACATCGGCGGCAGATTGGTCCCGGAACTGCTCGCCGCCGGCCATGTGGTGCGGACGGTCGCCCGCTCCCCCGAGAAGCTGCGCGACCACCCCTGGGCGAAGGACGTGGAGTCGGTTCGCGGCGATGTGCTCGACGCGGAGTCCATGGCGCGTGCCATGCAGGGCATCGACGTGGCGTACTACCTGGTCCACGCCCTGGGCACCGGATCGGACTTCGAGCGCACCGACCGGGAGGCCGCCCGCATCTTCGCCGAGCAGGCCCATGCGGCAGGGGTGCGGCGCATCGTCTATCTGGGCGGGCTGACCCCGCAGGGGGTTCCCGTCCACACGCTCTCGCCCCATCTGCGCTCCCGGGCCGAGGTGGGCAGCATCCTGTTGGACTCTCCGGTCCCGACGACGGTGCTCCGGGCCGCGGTGATCATCGGATCGGGTTCGGCGTCCTTCGAGATGCTGCGCTATCTGACCGAACGCCTCCCCGTGATGGTCACGCCCAGTTGGGTGCGGACCCGGATCCAGCCGATCGGCGTCAGGGACGTGCTGCGCTACCTCGTCGGCTCGGCCGGGATGCCCGAGGACGTCAACCGCACCTTCGACATCGGCGGACCGGACGTCATCACCTACCTCGACATGATGCGGGGGTACGCGGCCATCGCGAAGCTGCCCCGACGGCTCATCGTTCCGGTCCCGGTGCTCACGCCCCGGCTGTCGAGCCACTGGGTCGGCCTGGTCACCCCCGTACCGCACTCGATCGCCCGCCCGCTAACCGAGTCCCTGCGCCACGAGGTGATCTGTCGGGAGCACGACATCGCCGAGTACGTTCCCGACCTGCCCGGCCGGCCGTTCGGCTTCCGGCAGGCGCTGACGCTCGCGCTCCAGCGGGTCCAGGACGCCAACGTGACCACGCGCTGGTCATCCGCCTCCCTCCCCGGAGCGCCCAGCGACCCCCTTCCGACGGACCCCGACTGGGCCGGCGGAAGTCTCTACACCGACCGCAGGGAGCTCGCGGTCGACGCCTCGCCGCAGGCCCTGTGGCGGGTGATCGAGGGCATCGGCGGGGACAACGGCTGGTACTCCTTCCCGCTCGCCTGGGCGATCAGGGGGTGGATGGACCGGTTCGTCGGCGGGGTGGGGCTCAGACGCGGGCGCCGGGACGCACAGCGGCTGCGGGTGGGCGACTCGCTGGACTTCTGGCGGGTGGAGGAGATCGAGCCCGGGCGGCTGCTGCGGCTACGGGCCGAGATGCGGCTGCCGGGTCTCGCCTGGCTGGAGATGCGGACCGACCAGGACGACCGGGGGCGTACGCGATACCGGCAGCGGGCCGTCTTCCATCCCCGGGGACTGTTGGGCCACGCCTACTGGTGGAGCGTGTCGCCGTTCCACTCCGTCGTCTTCGGTGGCATGGCACGCAACATCGCCCGGGCGGCCACGGCGAACGCCGCGGCCCACGGGACCGGCTGAGGGCACGTCCGCTGCCCCGGACCCCACGGGCGGCTGTCGTTCGGCGCGTCGCCGGCGCGGGCGGGGCGCATCGGACGGCGTGCTTGCCAGGATGGTTCCACCGGAACCAGGCCCCACCGGGCCCGGCCCGTTCCCGGTGAACGCGGTGGAGGCCGGTACCGACGACGAGGGGACCACCAGTGCAGTTCGACGTATGGGCGCCCAAAGCCCTGGAACGGGTGACGCTCTGGCTCGACGGCGCCGAGAGGGCGCTGGCGCGGATGCCGGGCCGGGACGGCTGGTGGAGCGTCGAAGCCGAAGCGGGCGAGGGAGCACGCTACGGCTTCGCCCTGGACAACGGCCCCGTCCTGCCCGACCCCCGCTCGCGTCGCCAACCCGACGGGCCGGACGGACCGAGCGCCGTGGTCCTGCCCGACTCCCACGCCTGGCGCCACGACTGGGCGGGCCGGGACCTGCGCCACGCGGTGCTCTACGAAATGCACGTCGGCACCTATACGCACGAGGGCACGCTGGACGCGGCAGCCGCCCGATTGGACGAACTCGTCGACCTCGGCATCACCCATGTGGAGCTGATGCCGGTGTGCCCCTTCCCCGGTGTGCACGGATGGGGGTACGACGGCGTCGCGCCCTGGGCGGTGCACGAACCCTATGGCGGCCCCGCGGCGCTCAAGCGCTTCGTCGACGCCGCCCACGGGCACGGGCTCGGCGTGGTGCTCGACGTGGTCCACAACCACCTCGGCCCGTCCGGCAACCACCTGCCCGCCTTCGGCCCGTACTTCACGCCCACGCACCCGACGCCGTGGGGAGCAGCCGTGAACCTGGACGCGCCGGGCTCGGACGAGGTCCGCGCCTATCTGACGGGAAGCGCACTCGCCTGGCTGCGGGACTACCGGCTCGACGGCCTGCGGCTGGACGCGATCCACGCCCTCGCCGACGACCGGGCGCTGACCTTTCTGGAGGAATTGTCCACCGCCGTCGACGCCCTCTCCCGCGAACTGGGTCGGCCGCTGTCCCTGATCGCCGAATCGGATCGCTGCGACCCGCGGACCACCGCCCCGCGCGAGATCGGCGGGCTCGGACTGCACGCCCAGTGGAACGACGACTTCCATCACGCCGTGCACACCGCGCTCACCGGTGAGGCCCAGGGCTACTACGCGGACTTCGCCGTCGCACCGCTGGCCGCCCTCGCCAAGACGCTCACCCACGGGTTCTTCCACGACGGTACGTACTCGACCTTCCGCGGCCGGACGCACGGGCGCCCGGTCGATGTGACGCACACGCCCGCGTACCGCTTCATCGGCTATGCGCAGACGCACGACCAGATCGGCAATCGGGCCCTCGGTGACCGACTGGCGGCGTCCCTCTCCCCCGGACTGCTGGCCTGTGCAGCAGCGCTCGTGCTGACCGGCCCCTACACGCCGATGCTGTTCATGGGCGAGGAGTGGGGTGCCGGCACCCCCTGGCAGTTCTTCACCGATCACACCGATCCGGAGTTGGCAGCGGCCGTCCGGGAGGGCAGGCGAAGGGAGTTCGCCGCGCACGGATGGGTGGAAGCGGAGGTCCCCGACCCCCAGGACCCGGCCACGTACGAACGCTCACGGCTGGACCGGTCCGAACGCGAACGCCCGCCGCACGCCCGACTGCTGGCCTGGCACCGGGAACTCATCGCCCTGCGCCGCGCCCAACCCGACCTGGCCGATCCCGACCTCGCAGCGGTGAAGGTGGCGTACGACGAACGGGCCGGGTGGTTGGCGGTGCGACGGGGCGAGGTCAGGATCGCCGTCAATCTGTCCGAGGAGCCCGTGGCGATCCCGCTCGGTCGGGGCGGCCGGGTGCTCGCGGCCTGGGACCCGGTGCAAGCGCCGGGACCCGAAGGGCTGTTGAGGCTGGCCGGTCACTCCTGTGCGGTCCTCGCTGACTTCTGACGACGACCTGCCCTGGAGTGCGCTCCATCTCCTAGGCTCGCTGCATGGAACAGCGGAAGCGCGCCCGCTGCCGTACCCGTACGATCTGCTGGCCCAGTTGGACGCGGGCTGACCAGGACCCCACGGCCGAGGGTCGGGGTCAGCCGACGACGGCCATCGCGTGGTCGGTGTTGTTCAGTCGGCGCCCACCGTCGTCCGTCACCGTGACGATGTCCTCGATGCGGACCCCGAACCTGCCCGGGAGGTAGATCCCCGGCTCCACGGAGAAGCACATCCCCGGCACGAGCGGCTGTTCCTCGCCCTCGATCATGTAGGGCGGCTCATGGGTGGTGACCCCGATGCCATGGCCCGTGCGGTGGATGAAGAGGTCCCCGTAGCCCGCCTCCTCAATGATCTCGCGGGCGGCCCGGTCCACCTCCTGGCAGGCCACCCCAGGGCGCACCGCGGCGAACCCCGCCTGCTGTGCCTCCCGTACGACGTCGTGGATGTGCTGTTCGGCGGGGGACGGTTCGCCGACGTGGACGGTACGGGTGGTGTCGGAGCCGTACCCGTGTTTGAGGCCGCCGAAGTCGAGGACGACCATGTCGCCGACGCCGATGGTCCTCTCCGACGCCTCGTGGTGGGGGTTGGCCCCGTTGGGGCCGGAGCCGACGACGGTGAAGTCGACCTGGGAGTGACCGAACTGCCGCAGCAGGGAGGCCAGGTCCCCGGCGACGTCGATCTCCCTGCGGCCCGCGAAGGGAACCTTGATGATCTCCTCGTACGTGGCGTCGGCCGCGGCGCCCGCAGCGGCGAGCCGCTCCAACTCGTGTGCGTCCTTGACGGCCCGCAGCATGGGCAGTGCTTCGGTGAGGGCGACATAGGAACTGGCCGGCAGGAGCTGTTGGAATCCGAGCAGGTGCAGGGCCCAGGTGTTGTCGCTGACGGCGAATCTGCCGTCGGACACCAGCAGCGGAGCGGTGACGGCGTACGGGTCGTGGCCGTCCGTCCAGTCCCGCAGGGTCAGCGCCGCAGCGCCCGCGGCCTGCTCGGCATCGGGGGCTTCCAGCGTGGGGACGACCAGCACAGGGTCCCGGCCCTCCCGCAGGACGAGCACGGTGAGCCGTTCGGTGGCCGCCGTGGGCCGGTAGCCCGTGAGGTGGACCAGGTCGGGGCCGGGCGCGACCAGCACACCGGCGAGCCCCGCGTCCGCGGCGGATCGGGCGGCGCGCGCCATCCTGGCCCGGTAGTCGGCTGCGGTGAAGGGCGCGGGCGTGGTGGACATGAGCCCATGATCCCTCCGCCCGGCGGGTGACGCGACCGCATCCCCGCCGGGGCCCGCCCCGGGACCCTCCCGGGCTGTGGCGCTCACTCGTCCTCCGCGACCAGCCGCTCCAGCAGCGCCCGGAACTCCTCGCCGACGACGATCCGCAGTCCGTCGCCGTCCTCCTCGCGGTCGCTGAGTTGGGTGAGCACGCCGTTGCGCCACCAGTAGACGTAGGGGCTGATCGCACCGGGCGTATCGGTGAACCCGGAGGCGGCGAAGGAGGCCATGGCGTTGAGTGCGGGGATGACCCGGGTGTCATGGATGACGTGGAAGGCCAACTGGTGGCGGAAGGGCATGGCGACGAGCGCGCCGTCGTCCGTGAGGGTGTCGCCGGTGACCTCGCGGACCACGCTCTCCAGGGCCAGTACCCGACTGGCCGTGTAGAAGGAGTCACCGAGGATGACTTCGAAGCGCATGCCGTCGTCGCCCTTGACGGTCTCATGGGCCTCGATGGGCAGTCCGCGGAGGTTGTAGAGGGCCTGTTCCCGCAGGTAGGGAAGGTCGCCGAGGGGTTCGAGCGCCTCGTCGGTGAGCATCATGACGCTTTCGGGCAGGTCGAGCGCGATGATCTCGTGGAGCCCGGGCGCGAGCGTGCGCGCATAGGTGAAGTTCCGTGGATCGAAGCCGTCCGCGCCCAGCACCCGGGGATAGAGCTGCGCCCGGATCTGTTCGGTGGGGAGTGTGTCGAGCGCCGAGGGCGCGTCCATCGTCCGCAGCACCATGCCGACGTGTCGGCGCACCAACTCGGGCCAGGAGCGCGGGCCCCGGTCGTCGTTGTGCAGTACGGCGGCGAGGTTGGCGAGCCCGAACTGGCGGCCCGCGCTGTCGGTGACGGCGTCCGCGAAGACCGTCACTTCCAACCCCTGCTCGGCGAACGCCTCGCGCACCTGTCCCCTGAACCGAGCGCCCTCGTCGACGGAGAAGTAGGGAAACTCGGTGTCCCGCGGCGCATCCTGTCGATCCCGCTTCGGTCCTCGCCGGAACAACCCCACATCAACCGCCTTTCATCCGACGCTCCACCCACCTGGCTCCTGCGCCGATCCCTGCCCGCTTTCGAGCCTACCCACCACGACTGACACGCCTCATCGCGGAGGGTGTCGTCACGGCGACCCCTGCGGGTGCCGTGCCGGTAACGCGAACGGGTTCGCGGGCCCGTCAGTCCATCGACACGATCAGGTCGGCGCGGTCCCTGCCCAGGGCCACCAGTCGGGCGTTGGACTCGTCGGACCCCAGCGTCCACCGCTCGGCCGCGGGGCGCTCCTTCCCGTGACGCAGATGCCGGCCGATCAGCCGTCGGTGGCGCACCACATCGTCCAGTTCCAGGAACCAGACCTCGTCGAGCAGGGGTCGGACCGCCGCCCAGGGACCTTCCCCGTACAGCAGGTAGTTCCCCTCGGTGACGACCAGGGGCACGTCCGGGGGGACGGGGATGCTGCCCGCGACGGGCTCCTCAAGGCTTCGGTCGAAGGCCGGGGCATAGACGGTGGAGGCCGCGGGCGGGGTGCGCAGTCGGGTCAGGAGGGCGGCGTAGCCGTCGGCGTCGAAGGTGTCGGGTGCGCCCTTGCGGTCGGCGCGGCCCAAGCGGAGCAGTTCCGACTGGGCGAGGTGGAATCCGTCCATCGGCACGAGGACGGCCAGGCCGTCGAGGGCGTCGACGAGACGGGCGGCGAGCGTGGACTTCCCCGCCCCTGGTGCTCCGGCGATCCCCAGCAGCCGGCGCGTTCCGGGGGCCGCGAGGGCTCGGGCACGTTCGAGCAGTGGAGGCGGGAGCGGGCGCATGGAGATCATTGTCGGCCATTCTCGGCCATGGTCTGCCGGGAAGGGGCAGGGACCGGCGGGACTCGTTCCGTACGGGCGCTGCCGCGCACTCCCGTGGGGGGTGCGGTCCCGCGGACGGACGGTTACCTTCAGGGTCTTCGCCGGCTTCCGGCCACGACGAAGATCGGTACCGCGGGGAAGAACCGATCCCTCTCTCCCCCGGCCTCCTGCTCCGGCGCCCATGCGCCCGGGCCTGCGTCATGCGTGGTCTGCGTCGAGCCGGTGGCCAGCGGGCGCGCCTCCACCACGGTGTGGACCGCGGTGTGTACCTCCACCGTGATGTGGTCGAACCCCGCCTCCGAGAGCAGGTTCCGGTACGTGCGGACGGCCTGGGGGTTGGGCACCCGGTCGGGGTGCGCCCGGAGCAGGGTGCGGGTGAGGGCGGTGTCCCGGCTGTCGATCGTCAGGAGGTCCCAGTCCTGGCCGGTCAGGACGACCCTGCCACCGGGTGCGAGCACCCGACGGGCCTCACCGAGGGAACGTGCGGGGTCCGTCGAGAGCTGGAGCAACCTGTCGGCGCGCAGGCCGTCGAGGGAAGCGTCCGGGAAGGGCAGGGCATCGGCGCCGGCCACGTGGAACTCACAGGAAGGATGGCGCAGACGTGCCGCCGCGACCAGCCGTGGGTCCCGGTCCAGACCGACCGCCGTCACCCCGCGTCCGACGAGTTCGGCGACGGCGACCCCGCCGCCGCACCCCACGTCCACCACCCGGGCGCCCGCAGTACAGCGCAGCAACGCGTACGAGCGCTGCCGGAGCCGCGCGGCTCCGGGCGCCCGGTCAGCGGCGTCCAGAAGGGCGAGAAGGCTCTGGTCGGGGTCCATGACCGCAAGACTGCCCCCGTAGGGGCGCCAGGTGGTTCGGGACACTGATATCGCGCCAAGGGCGGAGCACGGCACTCACTGGCAGCCGTCGAGGCCGCCCTGAGCGCCGCACAGAGCCCGCGGCCTGCTTCACACCCGGTGCGGTGAGGCCCCGCGGGGGCCTTCCGGTCACTCGTCCGGTGTCAGCCGCAGGGAAATGCTGTTGATGCAGTACCGCTGGTCGGTGGGGGTGGGATAGCCCTCTCCCGCGAACACATGGCCGAGATGCGACCCGCAGCGGGCACAGCGCACCTCGGTGCGGGACATCCCGTGGGAACGGTCCTCGATGAGTTCCACGGCGTCGGTGTCCTTGGGGTCGTAGAACGACGGCCAGCCGCAGTGGGACTCGAACTTGGTGTCCGAGCGGAACAGCTCCGCGCCGCAGGCGCGACAGGAGTAGACCCCTGCCGTCTTGGTGTCCGTGTACTCACCGGTGAAGGCAGGTTCCGTACCGGCCCTGCGGAGGACCTGGAACTCGGCGGGGTTCAGCTCCGTCTGCCACTGCTCGTCGGGCTTTTCGATGTCGTACGCCATGAAGCTGCTCCCTCAGTTCGCCGGGCCCGAGTGCGTCAGGTGCGCCAGGATCGCCGGACCGAGGTCCGTGACGTCTCCGGCGCCCATGGTGAGAACGAGATCTCCGGGCTTGACCATTCCCGCGACCGCGGCCGGGACGGCCGCCTTGTCGTGGACAGGGGTGACAGCAGCGCTCGCCGCCAAGGCGGCATTGACGATCAGCTCACTGGTGACGCCCGGGATCGGGTCTTCGCGCGCCGGGTAGATGTCTAGGACGACGGAGGCATCGGCGAGTGCCAGTGCCTGTCCCATCTCGGTGCCGAGTTCCTGGGTGCGGGAGAAGAGGTGCGGCTGGAAGACGACGAGGAGCCGGGTGCCGGCGGCGACGGCGGAGCGCATGGCCTCCAGGTCGGCCGTCATCTCGGTCGGGTGGTGGGCGTAGGAGTCGATGACCTGGACACCGGCCGCCTCGCCCTTCAGCTGGAGCCTGCGCTTGACCCCGGTGTAGCCGCCGATCGCCGATGCGAGGTTGTGCGCGGGGATGCCGAGGGCGACTCCGGCGGCCAGCGCGGCCACCGCGTTGTTGGCGTAGTGCCGGCCGGGGACGGAGACGGTGAAGGTCAGGAAGCGGCCCGCCAGCAGGATCGTGACCTCGCTGGTGAGCCCGCGCGGGGTGATCTTGTGGATGCGTACGTCGGCGTTCTCGGACTCGCCGTAGGTGACGACGTTGAGTCCGGAGCGGTCGCGCACCCGGGAGGTCAGTTCGACCGCGCCCGGCTGGTCGGCGGAGATCACCAGGGTGCCGCCCGGGACGACCTTGCCGATGAAGGTTTCGAACGACTCGTAGATCTCGTCCATCGAGGCGTAGTTCGCGTGGTGGTCCAGCTCCACGTTGAGGACGATCGCGACCTCGGGGTCGTACTTCTGGAAGCTGCGGTCGCTCTCGTCCGCTTCGGCGACGAAGATATCGCCGCCGCCGTGGCTGGCGTTCGTCCCGGGGCCCTCCAGATCGCCGCCGATGGCATAGGAGGGGCCCAGGTCGAGCCCGGAGAGGGCGACGGCCAGCATGGAGGTGGTGGTGGTCTTGCCGTGGGTGCCCGCGACCGCGATGGACCGCAGTCCGGTCATGACCGAGGCGAGGGCGTCGGAGCGGTGGACGACCGGGACGGAGAGTTCAGCGGCGCGCACCAGTTCGGGGTTGTCGGCGCGAATGGCGCTGGAGACCACGACGCAACTGGCGTCTTCGGCGAGATGGGCGGCGGCGTGGCCGATGTGGACGGTCGCGCCGAGGGCGCGCAGCGCGTCCGCCGTGGGCGAGTCCTTGGCGTCGCTGCCGGCGACCTTGGCTCCGCGCTGGGCGAGGATCTTGGCGATGCCCGACATCCCGGCGCCGCCGATGCCGATGAAGTGCGGGCGCTCCAGAGTGCCAGGGACGGCGGGTGCCATGCGTGTGTCTCCCCACGGTGTACGGATGGTGCTGACCGCGCCGCGGACGTGCTGCTGAGGGCACGTGCGGGCGGGTCCAGCCTATGCGCTGGCGGTGGGGCGGGCGGCGCACCGGCCGTCCGCCGTGCGACGCACGCCACGGGTGGGAGCGGCTGCGCCGACGGAAGGGCACCCGGGCCGGGCGGGTGCCCTCCCCCCGGGGCTGCGGCTACTCGCTGTGCGCGAAGAGCTTCAGTACGGGTACGCCGACCTTGTGACGGGCCCGGGAGGCCCAGTCGCGGTGGAAGAACTCCTCCACGTAGTGCGGGGCGGTCAGCACGATCACCTCGTCCGCGCCCTTGTCCTCCACGACGGCCTTCAGCCGGTCCAGCGGGTGGTCCTCGACGACTTCGCCCTCGGCCTGGCAACCGGCCCGGCGCAGGGCGGCCACCGAGTGTTCGAGCGCCAGTTCGGCCGGTGCCTTCGCCTCGTGCCCTTCGGGCTCGTCCCCCTCGTGGACCGCCTGATCGAGCTCGCCGAGCGCCACGTCGTCGATGGCGCGGAGCAGGACGTCGGCCTGATCTCCACGCGGCTGCATCAGTACGAAGAAGGACACGCCCTCCGCCCCGTGCAGGGTGGTGACGAAGTCCACGTCTTCCGAGGTCAGGGGCTTCTCGATCATCAGTACGCTCGTGAACACGTCGGAACCCCTTCTGCGGAAACCATCCTTCCCCGTGCCCGCACGGGGTCTGCGAGAGTAAGTCTGCCCAGCCGAAGCTAACCGGAACGGCAAATTCCGCTGATTGTCAGATGCGACGGTAGCGGGTGAAAAGGAACCCCGCCTCCTCCAGCAGTCCGGCAAGGGCGAACTGCTCGGGCACGGCCACCGACGGCCCGCCCGCGATCCGCTGGGCAGCACCCGCCGTCATGGTCGGCGAGAGGGTCAGACAGCACTCGTCGAGGGTGCCCGAGGCGACGAACTGGCCCAGCAGCCTCGGCCCGCCCTCGGTGAGCAGACGGACCAGACCGCGTTCCGCGAGCGCCGCGAGCGCCCTCTCCGGCTCCACACCCGGTCCGTCCCCGGCCACCACCACGTCGACGCCCGCGTCCCTGGCCGCCCGGACGCGGTCCGCGGGGGCCGCCGCACCCGTGAGCACCACGGTGGGCACCAGCGGCTCGGTGAACAGGGGCAGCGAGAAGTCCAGCCCGAGCGAGGCGCTGACCACGGCGATCGCCGGCGCCGGACCCTGGCCCGCCGCCGCACGCCGGGCCGCGAAGGCGTCCCGGGCCCTGGCCGGCCGGTAACCCTCTTGGCGTACCGTTTCTGCACCAACGACGACAGCGTCCGCCAACCCCCTGAGCGTGCCGAAGATCCGCATGTCGGCGGTGCACGACAGGGGCTGGGAACGACCGTCGTGCTGGGCCGCCCCGTCCAGTGAGGAGACCATGTTCGCCCGCAACCAGGGGGTGCCCGAACCGCCCGTTCCCACGGGGTAGGCATAGGCGTCAGCCAACTCGTCCAGGGACCATTCGCGGTCCGGGCCGAGTGTCTGATCGGTCACAGGGAGCAGGCGTCGCATAGGAAGCAGTCTGGCATGGCGCTTACAGTTGGACCTTGTGTCGACCCGTGCCACCAGCGCAATAACCGAAGCGGTACCCATCTCGCTGTGCGCCCGCGAGCCGTACGTCCCTGCCGACCGACTCGTCGCGGAGATGGTGCCTCCGCCGCGCTTCGACGCCGTCCGCTTCGACACCTACGTACCCGATCCCCAGCAGCCGAGCCAGAGCGCGGCGGTCACCGCCCTGAGCACCTTCGCGGCCGGCCTCGGCGGTGGGGCCCACGCCACCGGCTCGGGCCGCCGCCGGTGGTTCAGCCGCAAGCCCGCCGCGCCCACTCCCGTACGCGGCATCTATCTCGACGGCGGCTACGGCGTCGGCAAGACCCATCTGCTGGCATCGCTGTGGCACGCCACCCCGGCCGAGCCCGCGGTGAAAGCATTCGGCACCTTCGTGGAACTGACCAATCTGGTCGGTGCCCTCGGCTTCCAGCAGACCGTGCAGACCCTGAGCGGACACCGGCTGCTGTGCATCGACGAGTTCGAGTTGGACGATCCCGGCGACACGGTCCTCGTCTCGTCCCTGCTGCGCAAACTGGTGGAGGCCGGAGTGGCGCTCGCCGCCACCTCCAACACCCTGCCGGGCAAGCTCGGCGAGGGCCGATTCGCCTCCGCCGACTTCCTCCGCGAGATCCAGGGGCTGTCCGCCCACTTCACGCCGCTGCGCATCGACGGCGAGGACTACCGCCACCGCGGCCTCCCCGAGGCACCACTGCCGTACTCGGACGAGGTGGTCGCCAAGAGCGCGTACGCCACCGACGGCTCATCGCTCGACGACTTCCCCCATCTCCTCGCCCATCTGGCCAAGGTGCACCCGAGTCGGTACGGCGCACTGATCGACGGCGTCGAGGCCGTGTGCCTCACCGACGTGGGCCCGGTGCCCGACCAGTCGACCGCACTGCGGCTGGTGGTACTCGCCGACCGTCTGTACGACCGCGAGGTCCCCGTGCTCGCCTCCGGACAGCCCTTCGACCGGCTGTTCAGCGAGGAGATGCTCAACGGCGGCTACCGCAAGAAGTATTTCCGCGCCATCTCCCGGCTGACAGCGCTGGCCCGTGACGCAAAGGGTCTGACAGGGCGCTAGGTTCGGGGATGTAACCCTGCTCCACCCAGCTTTTCCGTCAGAAGGGAACCATCAGCATGGCCACCACGCGCACGGCGCACACGGTCTGGGAAGGCGAGCTCCTCAAGGGCTCGGGCACCGTCACCTTCGACTCTTCCGGCATCGGATCACAGCCGGTTTCCTGGCCGTCCCGCGCCGAGCAGGCCAATGGCAAGACCAGCCCCGAAGAGCTGATCGCCGCCGCCCACTCCAGCTGCTTCTCGATGGCCCTCTCGCACGGGCTGACCGGGGCGGGCAACCCGCCCACCCGGCTGGAGACCAAGGCGGACGTGACCTTCCAGCCCGGCGAGGGCATCACCGGCATCCACCTCACCGTGCGGGGCGAGGTGCCCGGTCTGGACGCCGACGCCTTCGCGTCCGCGGCCGAGGACGCCAAGAAGAACTGCCCGGTGAGCCAGGCGCTCACGGGCACGACGATCACGCTGACCGCCGAACTGGCGTAGCCGCGGGGTCTGTCGCACCACGCGACACATAAGGCGCTGTGGCCCGCACTGTTCACCTGCCTCACAAGGCGTGGTAAACCGGTGCGGGTCACATCCTGTCCCCCAGCAGGGAGCGCCACATGTCAGTGACACGACGTCATGTTCTGGCTCAAGCAGGCTTACTGGGCACGCACATCGCCTTCGCGGGGGCCCTGTCCGAACTCTTCGCCGGCACCGCGGTCGGCAGCAGTCATTCCGGGAAACACGGCTACGGCCCGCTGGTCCCCGACCCCGCAGGACTGCTCGACCTCCCGCACGGCTTCCACTACCGCGTCCTCTCCCGCGAGGGCGACCCGCTGCGCTCGGGTGAGGGAGTCGTCCCCGGCAACCACGACGGCATGGGAGCGTTCCGCGGCCGTCACGGCCGGACCCATCTCGTCCGCAATCACGAGAACAAGCATTCGGCCCGCCTCGGCGTCCCCACGGTCACCGGGCTCACCTACGATCCGGCGGCCAAGGGCGGCTGTACGGCGTTGGAACTCGACGACGACGGCGAGGTGCTCGCCGAACGCGTTGCGATCGCCGGTACCGCCGTCAACTGCGCAGGCGGCCTAACCCCCTGGGGAACCTGGCTGACCTGCGAGGAGAACGAGGACAAGGCCGGCACCAACGGATACACCCAGGACCACGGCTTCGTCTTCGAGGTCGATGCGACCGCTCCCCATCGCACCGGCGCCGTACCGCTCACCTCCATGGGCCGCTTCCAGCACGAGGCCGTCGCCATCGACCCCCGTACCGGAATCGTGTACGAGACCGAGGACGCCTTCGACCGGCCCTTCGGCCTCTTCTACCGCTTCCTCCCGCGCAAGCCGCTCGGCGGCCCCGGCTCACTGCGCGCCGGCGGAACGCTCCAGGCGATGCGGGTGCCCGGGGTGGCCGACCTCTCCGCGATCGACGAGCCGGGGGCCAGCTTCGAGGAAATCGCCTGGGTACCGGTCCCCGACGGTCAGGCACAGCAGACGCCCATCCGGCTCCAGGACTTCGGGACGGGCGGCATCACCCACGCCCAGAAGCTGGAGGGCTGCTACTGGGGCGGGCGCTCGGTGTACTTCGTCTCCAGCTATGCGCGCAGCGCGGAGGGATCGGCGGGTGACCACCACGGCCAGGTGTGGCGCTACGAGCCGGAGCGACGAAGGCTCACCCTGGTCATCGTGTTCGGCCCGGGCACCGACGTCCAACTGCCCGGTGAGTCACCCGACAACATCTGCCTCGCCCCGAGCGGTGGGCTGATGGTGTGCGAGGACGGGGACGGCGGACAGCACGTCTACGGGCTGACCCGGCAGGGTGCGGTGTATGCGGTGGCGCGCAACCGCCAGTCCATCGGCACCCCGCAGGCGCCCCGCTGGGGGGAGTTCGCCGGGGTGACCTTCGCACCGGACGGCGAGACGATGTACGTCAACGTCTATCGACCGGGGACGACGTTCGCGGTCACCGGCCCCTGGCGCTAGGTCGTTCCCAGCGCACTGGTGCGGCACACAGCAGGGGCATTGCGCAGCGACACGGCACTGCCCGCCCCAGTGGTTCGAGGCGGGCAGTGCAGTTCCCCTCGGCTTCCGGTGTCATCACCCGGGGCGTCTTCACGGACGCCGGTCGACACGCCCCCCCGGTTGGGCGGGCTGACATCGGAGCAGAGTCAGGAGCACACGTCGTCTGCTTCACCGGGACCGGTCCGTTCGAAGGGCGAGGACCAACGGGCGGGGTCGGCATCCCGCCCGAGGTAGCAGAACGGCCCTTGCGGGCGGACCGGGGTGTCGACGTCCCGATCTGCGCCTTCCGAGGTCAGAACCGGTACACGGAATCCGTGCCTGCGGCTCCACCGGTGGCTTCCTCGCCACCTTCACCACCACCGTCAGCGCCCTGATCCGCGCCTTCCTCACCGCCCTCGCCACCACCGTCAGCGCCCTGATCCGCGCCCTCTTCGCCGCCCTCGCCACCACCGTCAGCGCCCTGATCCGCGCCCTCTTCGCCGCCCTCGCCACCACCGTCAGCGCCCTGATCCGCGCCTTCCTCACCGCCTTCACCACCACCGTCAGCTCCACCGCCGGTGTCGGAGCCCGTGCCGTCGCCGATCTGGGCGCCCACTGCGGCCAGTGCCGTGGTCACCGGCTGGAAGAAGGTTTCACCACCACTGGAGCAGTTGCCGCTACCGCCCGAGGTCAGACCGATCGCACTGCCGTCCTGGCCGAACAGGGCACCGCCGCTGTCGCCGGGCTCCGCGCACACATTGGTCTGGATGAGCCCGGTGACGGTGCCCTCCGGGTAGTTCACGGTGGCGTCGAGCCCGGTGATCTGCCCGTCCCTCAGTCCTGTGGTGCTTCCCATCCGGGACACGTCCTGTCCGACGGTGGCCTCGGCGACCCTGTTGATCGGCAGGAGCTCACCGCCTCCGACGTCCACGCTGCTCGGTGCCGCCGTCGCCGGGTCGTCATAGGTCACGAGGGCGAAGTCACCGGCTCCGGGGAAGGTCGCCGACCGTACGGTGCCGACGGGAGCACCGCCCTGCGTCTCGGACCAGCGCTCGGCGGCGACAGCGCAGTGACCCGCGGTCAGGAAGCCGGATCCGCCGTCCTGGAGGGTCACGTTGAAGCCCAGCGAGCAGCGCGCGCCTCCGCCGAAGATGGCGTCACCACCTTCGAGGAAGGGCTTGAACTCCCCCGCCGACTTCTTGATGCGCGCGACGCCGGGGCCGAGCCCCTGAACCGCGGACTCCAATCTGTCCCAACGCTCACCCGTCACCGTACGGTCGGCCATCACCAGAACCTGATTGGTCCGGGGATCCAGGGCCCAGGAAGTGCCCGGGATCGTGGCTTCGCGCGCCAGGGTCTGTCGTGCGCTGAGGAGGGTGCCGGCGCTGTTGCGCACACCGCGGGCGACCGCCCCGGCCTTCGTCACCCGTTCCATGGCCTTGCTGTCGTCGCCAGCGACGTTGACGACGAGTCGTTTCTTCTCGGCGTCGTAGTACGCGCCGCCATAGGAGTCGCCGAGTGCGCCGTCGAGTTCTTGGAGGAGTTCGGCGGCCGAGCTCGCGCTCAGGGTCTTCGGGGCGGCGGGCCCTTTGCCCTCAGAGCCGTCCTGGGAAGCGTATGCCTGGGGCAGCAGCACGGCTGCGGCAGTGATGCTGATGGCTGCGGCTCCCGCCAGAGCCGCCTTCCGCTTGGGTATGCGCCTGTGAGTCAACTCGCCGCCTCCTGTGGGGGGTGATGGGGTCCGATCCGGTTGGACACCGGAGGACGCGTCCGCCCCTTGGTACGGATGAGTCGGGCGATGTGCTCAATGTGGAGACGGGTGAATTGCATGATGGTTCGTCAGAAGACATGCGGAATCCGTCGGAGCGGCCGGCATCGGTGCGTCCCGACCGAGGTCGGGCGCACCGGCTGAGGGGGGCTCAGAGGGGGGTTTCTCAGGAGGGGAGTCGGGTTCCGCATCGTGCGCAGAACCGGGCCTCGGGGTCGTCCGCCGGCCGATCGCAGGCCGTGCAGATGCGGTTGAGCATGCAGGCCGGCTCGCCGCCCTCGTAGCCCTGCCCATCCGCGCCCGCGATGGCGAGGCCGGGGCGACGGCGGTGTGCGGTGAGGTAGACGAGCGCCTCGCTGCCCGCCGTGAGCGATCGCCGAGCACCGCGCGGCAGCCAGACGAGGCTGCCGCCCTCCAGGGGCTGGCGCCGACCGTCGGTCTCCACTTCGCCGCTGCCGCTGAGCACGCAGAGCAGTACGTCGAGGTCCGGTTCGCGGTGCGTCTCGACCCGCTCGCCAGCGGGCAGCCGGATGACGTTGGCGTCCACCTGCCGTCCCGTCGCGGCGAGCCGCCACAGCGCGCCACCGCGGTCGGCCGGTGCGTCGGCCACCTCGGTCCACTGGGCGAGCACTCCGGCGGTGGAGACCTGGGCCATGTCACTCCTCCTGGGGGCGGGTTCCGGCGTATGGATCGTAGTCCCGACACAGAAGCGACATATCATTAGATTGACCGACTGATCATATATTTTCATTCGGTGATCATTTCCGTACGAAGACTCTTCGCCGTGGTGGTCCTGGGTACGGTGCTCGCCGCCTGTGGCGGTGCACGGGAGACTCCCGACCAGCGGGAGAAGGCCACCCCCCGCGCGGGATCAGACCCCCGGGTCGCCCCCGGGGCGGCACCCGCGCCCCAACTCGCCCGACCCCGTTCCGGTCTCACCCCGGTCTTCGAACGCGCCCCCGCCGGGAAGGGGGCCCCGAAGACCGTGGCACTGACCTTCGACGCGGACATGACCGCCGACCAGGGCCCGCGGGCGGCCCGCGGCGAGCGCTTCGACAACCCGGAACTCATCAGCACCCTGCAACGCCTCAAGGTCCCAGCGACGATCTTCATGACCGGACGCTGGGCCGAGGAGTACCCGGCGCAGGCGAAGGCGATCGGCACCGATCCCCTCTTCGAGATCGCCAACCACTCCTACAGCCACCACGCCTTCGCCGCCCCCTGCTACGGTCTGCCGACCGTCGGTCAGGACGCCATGCGGGCCGATGTGGAACGGGCGTTCAGCGCGTTCCGTACGGTCGGGGCGGAACGGGTCGTGCCGTACTTCCGGTTCCCCGGGGGCTGCTACGACACGACCGCACTGCGCGCGATCGCACCGACCGGGGTCACGGCCGTGCAGTGGGACGTCGTCAGCGGGGACGCCTTCGCCACCGACGCGGACGCCGTGGCCGAGCAGGTGCTCTCGGGTGTGACGCCCGGGTCCGTGGTGGTCATGCACTGCACGCGCAGCGCGGCGCCCGTCACCGAGCAGGCGATCCGCACCATCGTGCCGAAGCTCAGGGAACGCGGCTACCGCATGGTCAAGGTCTCCGACGTGATGCGCGGGTCCGCCACCGGGTAGCCCGTCGGGCGGCTCTCAGCCGGAGCAGGCCGACCGCTGGGCTTCCTGCCATTCGCAGACCGGGCAGAGCGTGGCGCCCCGCGTCGACTCCGGGTACTCGGTCGGCTCACGACAGAGCACGCATTCCGCCAGGGGCTGCCCCGATGCCGGTGCCGCCCCGGGTCGCTCCGATGGTGCGCAGTACGCCTCGTCCGACTGGTCCATGACACCGAGCCTAAGGGCTGTGCTCAACGGTCGCTGAAGCGGCCGTCCCCGGCCGGGAGGCCCCCGCCACGGCCGGGAGGGACCTGCGCCGTCAGCCGCCGGCCTCCGTCGCCACGTCGGTGCCGCGCAGCGGACCCATCGCACAGGCCGCCGCCCCCGCCACGGCCGCGAACAGCAGTGCCCCGGCGAAGGCGAGCAGGGGCAGCCGGGGGTCACCGGTCCGGGAGCCGGAGACCAGTGTGGTCACCGCGTACTTGGCGGGCGACCCGGTGGTCACCAGGGCGAGCAGCGAACCGAGCGCGGTGAGGGCGAGCGACCAACCGCGCGAGTAGAGCAACGGCCTGGTGCACAGCGCCGCGACCGCCGCCCCCGTCAGCGCACAGACCGCAGCCGCCAGCAGTCCTGCGAAGGTCGCCTCCGGCAGGGGCACCACGGTCTGGTTGTCCGCGCCCATCGCCTTGCTGACGAGCACGACCACCGTGGTGCCCACGCATCCCAGCAGGCCCGCGCCCATGAGCGCGGTGAGCAGCGGCGCCAACTGGACGCGTTGCGGGCTGGCCGCCGCGGAGGTGATGTCCCGGGCAGAGGTGGGCTCCTGGGTGACGCAGACACGCACCAGCCAGGCGGTGACCGGCAGCAGCGCCGCGGCCGAGTAGCCGAGCGCGTCGAGTACGGGCCGGCCCGGCTGGATGCCCACGGCGAGGATGATCCCGTACAGCAGGAACGGCGGCAGCCAGCGCTGGGAGCGCAGCAGCAGGGCGGACTGGTAGCCGAGCAGCGCGAAGAGCGCACTCATCCTTGGCTCACCTTCGTGGCCTCGCGGTGTTCGACCTGGCGGACGTGCCAGGGCGGACGGGCCGAGAGCAGGGCTCTGAGCAGCGAGTCGGAGTAGGGGGCGGTGACCGTGAACACGATGTCGCCGTCGGGTCGGACCTCGTGTTCGGGGGTTCCCGGCAGCCCGTCGGGCGGTGGTGCGCCGGGGGGACCGGTGGCGATGACCTGCACCTGCGGTCCCGCCGCCGTTGCCGCGGGGGGCGGGGCGCCCGGTATCGAATCCGGTGCGGGAATGAGGGTGCCGGCGCTGACCGAGTGGACCACGTCGGCGGCGTCGGCCAGTCGCAGTGGGTCGTGGTCGACGTAGACGGCGGTGGCTCCGGACGCGACCCGTTCGGCGACGGCGCGGTCGAGTTCGGCGCGCGCCGCCGCGTCGAGTCCGGTCCACGCCTCGTCCAGGACGAGCAATTCGGGCTCGGCCAGGAGCGCTTGGGCGACGGCCACCTTCTGGCTGGTGCCCTTGGAGAGCTCGGCCAGGGGCGTGCCGGAGTGCTCGGCGGCGCCGAAGCGCGTCAGCCACTCGTCGGCACGGGCACGGGCCGTGCGGCGGTCGAGACCGTGGATCCGCCCGATGTGGCGCAGATAGCCCACGGCGGTGAACGGCAGGACGCCGGGGAACCGTTCGGGGACGTACGCCGTGCGGGGCCGGCCCTCGATCCGGCCCTCGCTGGGTGCGTCGATCCCGGCGATCAGCCGGAGCAGGGTGGATTTGCCGGTGCCGTTGGTCCCGGAGATCCGGACCAGGGTGCGTGCGGGAAGTTCGAGGTCCACTCCGCGCAGGACCCAGGGGCCGCGCAGGCCGTAGCGGCGGCCGACCGACTGGAGTATCAGTTGGACGCCGCCTTCTGCGGGACCAGCTCGCTGGGCCGGACGATGACGAAGCCTTCACCTTGGAGCATCAGCTGGACCGCTTCGCCCGAGCCGCCGCGGATCATGGAGCCGAAGGACTGCGAGCGATTGAGCGAGGTGGTGAGGCTGGCGCTCCAGCCGACGACCGCGTCGGTGTCGACGTAGACGGGCTGCTGGGCGGAGACGGGTATGACGATCGGGGTGCCCTCGCAGATGACGGCGAGCTTGCCCTGACCGGTGAAGACGCTGTTGAAGAGTCCGCCACCGGCCGCGCCGACGCCCTTCACCGTCTTGATCTCGTACGAGAGGGTCGAGTCGAAGCACAGGACGTTGCGCCCGTTGATGGTGAGGGCATCGCCCGGCTCGATGTCGACGATGAAGCAGTTGGCGGCCTCGTGGGCGAACCATGCCTCGCCCTGGCCGCGCACGGCCATCAGCGGCAGCCCCTCACCGGTGACCGCACGCTTGAGCATCCCGCCGATGCCCTGACCCTTGCGCTCGAACTGGAGATTGCCCCGGAAGGCGATCATCGACCCCTGGCGCGCATGCATCTCGCCGTTGACGGCGTACTTGATCGACTTGGCGTTCTGCTGGGTCATTCCGGGAACGGTGGCTTGTTGCGCCATGTTCTCGGAGGCGAAGAGGTCGCTTTTCATGGAGTGCATCCTTACCCGGAGGCCGGGGTTCCGCCAAGGCGTTCCCATGGTTGCACCGTGCACTGCTGGCACACTGGCCCGTGTGAGCAGCGAAAACGCACAACCGACCAATCCCCGGATCGCTCCGGGTTCGGACGCCCCTCTCCGCCAGGACGGTCCGTTCCAGCACGAGGTCGCCGAGAATCACGAGCGCCCCGAGCGCCCCGGGCAGGCAGAGGACGCCCAGCGCCCCGAGCACACGGATCGCGACGCGGCACCGCAGTTCGTCCTGCCCCTGGTGGTGCGGATCGAGAAGTCCGCGCCCCCGTCGCGCACGGACGCCCTGGAGACCGCGGCCCGCGCGGTGCTCACCCTGCTCGGCGACGAGCGGTCGACCGGCGAGGGCGAGTGGGCGCGTGCGGTCCGCGACTGGCAGGACGCGCGCATCCGCAAGGTGGTGCGGCGGGCACGCGGTGCGGAGTGGCGCAAGGCGTCCGCCCTGCCGGGCATCACCGTCGAGGGGCGGGAGTGCGAGGTGCGGGTCTTCCCTCCGGTCCCGCTGGACGGCTGGCCCAAGGAACTCGCCAAGCTCCAGGTGTCGGGAACGGATCTGGAGGACCCCGAGCCGCCCGCGCCGCCGGAGCCCGGCGTACCGGTGCTGTGGCTCAGCCCGGACGTGGAGATGTCGGCGGGCAAGGCGATGGCACAGGCCGGGCACGGCGCCCAGCTGGCCTGGTGGGAGCTGTCGGACGCCGAGCGCACCGCTTGGGCGTCCGCAGGGCCCGTGCCCTTCGCGCTGGCCGTGCGCTCGGCGGACGCGGAGCGTTGGGCGGGCCTCGTCTCCCGTGGGTTGCCCGTCGTACGGGACGCCGGCTTCACCGAGATCGAAGCCGGGTCACGGACCGTGATCGCCGATCATCCGGCCCTGTACCCCTGAACGCCCGACGGATGGGTTGCGTACCTCTCAGTACCGCCAAAATGATGGCGCCCAGGCCCCGTTGACGGTTGGTTGGCCTGTGGCACATCGGCTCGGGAGGTACTTTGTTGCGGCGCATCAACGGGACGGCTCTGATCATCGCGGCCCTGGTCGCCACCGTGGGGGCCCTGGCCTTCCCGGTGTGGTCGTACGCAGACCGTTCGGGAACCGGTCAGGACAATCTGAACGCCTCGACCGTGGCGACGCAGTGGGGCCCGCTGTCGGCCACGGACCGGGACTTCCTGGTGAAGGTCCGGCTGGCCGGGCTGTGGGAGCTGCCGGCAGGTCAGCAAGCGATCGAACGCGCCCCGACCAAGGCGATCAAGGACACGGGTGACCATCTCGTCGTCGGTCACACCGACCTCGACCGGCGGGCCCGTGAGGTGGCGGGCAAGCTCGGCGTGGAGTTGCCCAACCAGCCGAACGAGCAGCAGCAGGCGTGGTTGCGGGAGTTGTCGGCGGCGAGCGGTCGGGAGTACGAGTTCAAGTTCGCCAATCTGCTGCGCAGCGCCCACGGCAAGGTCTTCTCACTGATCGCCCAGGTCCGGCACACCACGCGCAACACGCTGATACGGCAGTTGGCGAGCGATGCCAACCAGACCGTGCTGGACCACATCACGATGCTGGAGGGCACCGGGATGGTCGACTTCGACGCCATCGCCAACGAGGCGGCCGGCGGGGCGAAGGCGAGTCCGACCGGTCCGCCTCCACCGGACGGGAACGCACCCGCCGCGCCCCAGCCCGTGGAGCCCAACGGAAGGCAGCAACTGACCTCTCAGCCGTCCGTACCCCCGGGCCCGCACGAGGCCATCAACACCGCCAGGCCGGAGCCCTCGCTCAGCCCCTGACCTCGCAATCCCTACTGGTCGGGAACCTCAAATCAACCTCTGAACGTCTCATCCCCGGGATTTACCCTGTCCTTACAGGGCGATGACACCACCACGCTCCCCAGCGGTAGCGGGGGTGCGACCGGGAGTTGGGACACACCAGGGGGCGGGCATGGCACTGGGCATGGGCATCGGTTGGCGACCGGAGATAGCGCAGACCGTGGAGGAGTTGCCGGGGCTCGACTGGGTCGAGGTGGTGGCGGAGAACATCTGCCCCTGTCATCTGCCCGAGTCACTGTCCCGGCTGCTGGACCGCGGTCTGACCGTCGTCCCGCACGGGGTGTCCCTGGGGCTCGGTGGCGCCGACCGGCCATCCGAGAAGAGACTCAAGGACCTCGCCGAGCGGGCCACGGCGCTGGGGGCGCCCCTGGTGACGGAACACATCGCCTTCGTCCGGGCGGGCGGGGCGCTCACCGCGTCCCCGCAGTTGGAGGCCGGCCATCTGCTGCCGGTCCCCAGGACCCGGGACGCCCTGAAGGTCCTCTGCGAGAACATTCGGATCGCCCAGGACTCGCTGCCCGTACCGCTGGCGCTGGAGAACATCGCCGCTCTGATCTCCTGGCCGGACGAGGAGCTGACGGAGGGGCAGTTCCTCGCCGAACTGGTCGAGCGCACCGGTGTGGGCCTGCTGATCGACGTGGCGAACCTGCACACGAACCACGTCAACCGTGGTGAGGACCCGGCGAAGGCGCTCGCGGAACTGCCGGTGGAGGCGATCGCGTACGTCCATGTGGCCGGTGGCGAGGAGCGGGACGGCGTCTGGCACGACACCCACGCCCATCCCGTCACCGAACCGGTCCTGGACGTGCTGCGGGAACTCGCCTCCCGGGTCAGCCCCCCGGGGGTGCTGCTGGAGCGGGACGACGACTTTCCGCCAACTGACCAGGTGCACGGTGCGCTCGCGGGCGAACTGGCGGCGATCCGGGAGGCGGTACGAGGAGGAGCGCCGGCCCCCCGGGCGGACCGCTCCACACCCGCGAGCCCGGCAGGACACGAGCGCCCGGAGGAGCCCGCCGACCCCAGGGCCCGGGACCGGCTCGGGATCGCCCAGGCGGCGCTCCTGACCACCCTGGTTGCCGAAGGACCGGCCCCCGAGGGCTTCGACCACCAGCGGCTTCGGGTGCAACGGCGAGCGCTCGCCGCCAAGCGGGCCTCCGTCGTCGCCCGCATCGCACCCGAACTGCCCGACATCCTCGGCCGCGGCTACCGGCCCGCGTTCCTCACGTATGCCAAAGGCCGCCCGATGAACGCGGGATACCGGCAGGACGCGCTCGCCTTCGTCGAACACCTACTGATTTCCGGCCGTCCCACCGACGCCCGGGCCCGGCGCCTCCTCACCCGGTGGTGGGAGGATCGCATCGCACCCCGGCCACCCACGCGCGCCACCCGGATCGCCCGGGCGACGCGGACGAGACTCCTCCGGAGGTAGTGCATGGACACAGCAGCCGTACTGGTCTGGATCGCGATCGCGGCCTCGTCGATCCCGCTGATCGTCACCGTCATCCGGGCCCAACGGGACAGCAAGGCCCGCGGAGTGGCGGAGGAGATCCGCAGTGTGTACGAGGCGGCCTTCCTCGGCGGCGGGCCCTCACGGGTCGTGGACACGGCCGTTTCGGCCATGCACGCGGACGGGCGGCTGAACATAGGCGGACCCGGCATCGTCATCGTCGCCCGCAAGATCTCCCGCGACCCCGTGGAGCGGGCCGTCCTCGCCCACCTGGCCAACTCCGACGACCACCGGCTGAACACCCTGCGGTACACGGTGATGCGCAAGCCCGCGGTGACCGACATCAGCAGCGGGCTGACCGACCGCGGGCTGCTGATCCCCCTCCGTCGTCTCGGCTCGGGCCCCGTCGTGTGGGGACACGGCCAGGCGGTCCTGTGCTGGATGGGGCTCACCACCGCTACCGCGCTCACCGTCGTCAGCCACACCCACGACTGGGAGCGCCCCGAACTGCCGTTCGTGGTGTTGGTGCTGCCGGCTCTGGTCTGGGGCATCGTGACCGGCCATCTGATGGCCCGCCGGGTCAGTCGACGGGCGACGACCGCGGGGCGCAGGGCGCTGCGCGCCTACCGCCGGCGGTCCTCGGCTTCGATGGCCCCCGGGCAGCACGTGGCCGTGTCGGGGGCGAGCGGTGCACAGAATCCGGTGTTGCGGACCCTTCTCGCCGCTTCGATCGTGGTGCCCGTGGCCATCGCCACCACCGCAGGCGGTGACGGCGGCGGGGGCGGAGGAGACGGCGGCGGTGACGGAGGCAGCTGCGGAGGGTGCGGCGGCTGTGGCTGCGGCTGACCCGCCGGAGCATGGCCGCGCAAGCGCCGACAGCCGCACCCTCCCCTCAAAAAAGGGGCCTCCTTGCACCGCACCCGACAGCGGGAGGGGGCCTGTTGCCCTGTTGTGCGGGTCCCCTGTCGTGGCGGTGTCATGGGGATGCTGTAGGGGGCGCACCGGAGGTCGAAGGGCGCATCGGAGTCATTGACGGGCGACACCGTTCGGCGGTGCTTTACTCACCCCGACGGGCCACGAAAGATCGATCCCTTGACCGCCGTCCGCACACGTACGGAAGACGGCGGGCGACGAAGGGATCTGGATGAGAGTACGGGCGAAACACGGGGTCCTCGTCGGCCTCGGCTCCCTGGTGGTCAGCGCGCTGGTCGTCGCACCGGCGGGCGGAGCCACCACCGCCGCCGCCGAGTCGCACGGCACGGCCATCGCAGCCGCACGCGCGGCCACCGCGGGCATCGACTTCGGCGTCTGCCCCGAGGTCGAGCGGCTGCCTGCCCGGGTGACGTGCGGCACCGTCACGGTACCGCTGGACTACGCACAGCCGTCGGGCCGACAGATCTCTCTGACGGTCAGTCGGGTGCCGGCGAGCGGCGACCGGGACGAGTACCAGGGCGCGTTCGTCTACAACCCCGGCGGTCCCGGCGCGTCCAGCATGTACTTCCCCCTGGCCGGCCAGCTCCCGGAGTGGAAGCGCATCGCCCGCGCCTATGACCTGGTGGGCTACGCGCCCCGCGGTGTCGCCCGTTCCGCACCGCTGTCCTGCGAAGAGCCGTCCGAGCACGACGAGGGCCCGACCCCGGACCCGACCCACCCCTCCCCCGCCCAAAAGCAGCAGCGGATCGCCGAGGCCAAGGCGTACGCCGAGGGCTGCGCCCGCAGGAACGGCAGCGCGCTGCGGCACTACACCTCGCTGAACAACGCACGTGACCTCGATGTGCTGCGGGCGGCGCTCGGCCAGCAGCGGCTGACGTTCATGGGCGCGTCCTACGGCACCTACTTCGGTGCGATCTACGCCACCCTCTTCCCCTCCCACGTACGGCGCATGGTCTTCGACTCGGCGGTGAACCCGGCCCCGGAGAAGATCTGGTACCGCAGCAACCTCGACCAGAACACCGCCTTCGAACGCCGCTGGGCCGACTTCCGCGTCTGGATCGCCAAGCACGACGACGTCTACGGCCTGGGCGCCACGCCCGAAGCGGTCGCGCGCAGCTACGAGCGGGCGAGCGCCCAACTGGCCGTGGAACCGGCGGGCGGCACGGTGGGGCCGGGCGAATTGCACGGGGCGTTCCTGGGCGCCGGCTACTACGACGACTACTGGGTGCCGATGGCCGGTGCGCTCGCGGAGTACCTGCGCGGCAACGAGAAGCCTTTGGTCGCCCGGGCGGCGCCGCGGTCCGGGGCGGCGAAGGAGTCGGAGAACGCACGGGCCGTGTACTCCGCCATCGAGTGCAACGACGCCCCGTGGCCGACCGATTGGGCGGTGTGGGACCGGGACAACACCGAACTCGCCCGTACCGCGCCCTTCGAGACCTGGGACAACGCCTGGATGAACCTGCCCTGCGCCTTCTGGCAGGGGCCGCGCCAGCAGCCCTTGGACGTGGGAACCAGGCGGGGTGCGCTGCCTCCGGTGTTGATCCTCGCGGCGGAGCGGGATGCGGCGACCCCGTACGAGGGTGCGAAGGAACTGGCGCGCCGGCTGAAGGGTGCGGTCCTGATCACCGAGGAGGACGCCGGGACGCACGGCATCGGCGGCGGCGCCAACGCCTGTGTGAACGCCCATCTGGAGGAGTACCTGCTCCAGGGGAGGACGCCGGTGCGGCGCGCGTCGTGCGCGCCGCACCCGGAGCCGGACCCGGTGTCGTTGGAGCGGCAGGGCGAGCAGCGCAGGCTGCCGAACGCCGTCTGACCTTCCGGGTCGGACAGGTCGGGGCCGCTGGTGTGCGGTCCCGGCCTTCGTCGTATCCGGGGCGCTATGCCCCGGGAGCGGGCCGGGCCCGTCAGGCGAGCGAGGCCACCAGTTCGGAGACCTCCTTGCGGCGGCCCGTGTAGAAGGGGACCTCCTCGCGGACGTGCATCCGGGCCTCGGACGCCCGCAGATGACGCATCAGGTCGACGATCCGGTGCAGTTCGTCCGCCTCGAAGGCCAGGATCCACTCGTAGTCGCCGAGGGAGAACGACGCGACCGTGTTGGCGCGCACGTCCGGGTATCCGCGGGCCATCTTGCCGTGGTCCGCGAGCATGCGCCGACGGTCCTCGTCGGGCAGCAGGTACCAGTCGTACGAGCGGACGAAGGGGTAGACGCTGACGTAGTCGCGGGGGTTCTCGTCGGCGAGGAAGGCCGGGATGTGCGACTTGTTGAACTCGGCGGGGCGGTGCAGCGCCATGTTCGACCAGACCGGCTCCAGCGCCCGGCCGAGGCGGGTGCGGCGGAAGAGGTTGTACGCGTCCTGGAGCTCGTCCGAGGTCTCGGCGTGCCACCAGATCAGCACGTCGGCGTCCGCGCGCAGCCCGGAGAGGTCATAGGTGCCGCGCACCGTGATGTCCTTGGCGGCGAGCTGGTCGAACAGCTCCTGGACCTCGTCGGCGTAGCCGGAGCGGTCCTCGGGCAGCACGTCGCGCAGCTTGAAGACGGACCACAGCGTGTAGCGGATGACCTGGTTGAGGTCCTTGGCCTTCTTGCCGGCGTTCGGGATCTTTTCTGGTGCGCTCATGGGGCTATTGTCCCGCGCCTCGAACGGTGCCCTGCGTCAGGGTGGGCGTGGCGAGGATCTCGTCGGCGGCCCGCTGCCCGCCGGCGATGCAGGCAGGGATGCCGACGCCGTCGTACGCCGCCCCGCAGAGCGCCAGACCTGGCAGTTTGGCGACCTCCCGGTGGATGCGTCCGACCCTTGCGGGGTGGCCCACCGGGTACTGGGGCAGACCGTGGGTCCAGCGGGTGACGGTGGAAGCGACTGCGGTGGCCGTGACGCCTGCGGCCCGTCGAAGGTCGTTCAGCGCGATGTCGATCAGTTCGGCGTCCTCGCGCTGCAACTGCTCCTCGTCGCCGTGGCGGCCGATGGAGGCGCGCAGGACGAAGAGTTCGGGCGAGCGGTCGTCGACCCACTGCCACTTCTGGGTGGAGAAGGTGGATGCCTTGATGGTGTGGCCGTCCACGGGAGGGACGAGGAAGCCGCTGCCGGCGGGGAGGCCGGTCAGCTCGGGGCGCCGGAAGGCAAAGGTGACCAGGGCCATCGAGGCGTACTCGATCCGGTCGAGTTCGGCGGCTGCGGCGGGGGACTCGGCGGCGAGGAGTGTTGCCGCGGGGCCGGCGGGCACGGCGAGGACGACGGCGTCGGCGGTGATCTTCCGGTCCGCGAGGAGCACCTCCCAGCCGTCCGAGCGGCGGTTCAGGGCGCGGACGGGCGTGCGGTGCAGGATCTCTCCGCCCGCTGCGAGGACCGCGTCGGCGACCGCGTCGGGCAGGGTGCCGACGCCGCCTTCGATGCCGAGGAACACGGGCCCGTCCTGCTGCTGGGCCCTGGCGCGGCGCTGCACCTCCCGGACGCCCGCGAGCAGGGAGCCCTGTTCCCGCGTTGCGGCGAAGAGTTGGGGGACGGCGGCCTGCATGGAGATCCGGTAGGCGTCTCCCGCGTACACGCCGCCGAGGAGCGGCTCCACGAGCCGGTCGACGACCTCACGGCCGAGGCGTTCGGCGGTGAACGCGCCGATGGCGACGTCCTCGTCGAGTTCGACCGGAGGGAGGTCGCGTTCCGCTGCGATCCGCTCGACGCCCTCGGGCGACAGGATGCCGGCGAGCGCTTCGGGGGTGGCCGGGACGCCCATCACATGCCCCTTGGGCATGGGGCGCAGCGCATCGCGGGTCCAGAGTGCGGCGGTGGCCGTGGCGGGCGGCTGGAGCCGGTCGCCCAGGCCGACCGCTCGGGCGAGGTCGATCGCTTCGGGGCGGCGGGCGAGCAGCGATTCGGCGCCCAGGTCCACGGGGGCGCCTTCGATCTCTCCTGCGAGCAGTTTGCCGCCGAGCCGGTCGGTGGATTCGAGGAGGGTGACCCTGACCCCCGCGCCGACGAGTCGGTGTGCGGCGGCGAGCCCGGTGATCCCGCCTCCGATGACGACGACGTGCCCGGCGTCCGTACGGGATCCGGTACGGGTGTCCTGGGAAGACTGCATGTCTCCACTCTCTCAGACCGACTGTGGGCCGCCTTAAGCGACCGAGACCGACCGGGTCGGGTCGGGGTCCGATCGGGCCGGGGCGCTGCGAGCCGATTCGAGTCCTTACCGTGATCGGTTCGCTACCGCGAGGAGGAAACCGGACCGGGAGTGCCGCCGTCGAAAGGGCGATATCCAGCGACGGAATCGATATGGGGGGCCATATGCGTGCACGACGTACGTGCGCCGTACTACTGCTGACCGCCTCGCTCGCGGTGGCGGGTTGCGCTGCGGGCGACGGGGACCACAAATCCGCTGATGCCGCCGATTCCTCGGTCGAGCGGGGGGTTGCGGGCGGAGCCAAGGAAGCGGCGACCGATCCGAAGGCCGGCAGCCCGCAGGGGGTGGAGAAGGGGGCACCGGCCCTCAAGCTGGCGCCGTCACACATCATCCGGACCGCCGAACTGCGGGTGCAGGTCAAGGACTCGGTGAAGGCGCTGACCGCGGCCCGCAGGACGGCCGAGCGGGCCGGTGGCCATGTCGCCGAGGAGTCCACCGAACGCATCGGGGATGACGAGATGGACACCCGGGTGGTCCTGCGCGTACCGCAGGAACGGTACGAAGGGGTGTTGGCCGAGTTGGCGGGCGCGGGGAAGCTGCTGCTGCGCACCTCGAACGCCACCGACGTGACCGACGAGGTCGTCGACGTGGAGAGCCGCATCGCCACCCAGCGGGCGAGCGTGACCCGGGTGCGGGCGCTCATGGACCGGGCGGACAAGCTCGCCGACGTGGTGACCCTGGAGGGGCAGCTCAGCAGCCGCCAGGCGGAGCTGGAGTCGCTGCTCGCCCGGCAGGCTTCGCTGAAGGACCGCACAAGCCTGTCGACGATCGAGCTCACGCTCACCGAATCCGCGGACCCCAAGGACGAGGACGAGGGCGATCCCGGTTTCCTGGATGCGCTGGAGGGCGGCTGGGACGCCCTGGTGACCTCGTTGCGGTGGACCGTGGTGGTGCTCGGGGCGGTGGCGCCGTTCGCGGCGCTGCTGGGCCTGTTGTACGCGCTGTGGCGGTGGGCGGTGCGTCCCCGGCTGAACCGGCGGCAGCCCGCCCCCGAGCCTTCGCCCTCGGCCTTGCCGGCGTACGCCTCGACGCCCCCGCGGACCGAACGGGAGGAGCCTGACGGCAGCTGACCAGGCACTCCCCCGTAGCGTGTGGGCATGACGAGTCCCAGAACGGTCGAACGACTGGTGGTCATCGGAGGCGATGCGGCCGGCATGTCGGCCGCATCGCAGGCACGCAGGCTCAAGGGGCCGGACGAGTTGGAGATCGTCGCGTTCGAACGCGGCCACTTCAGCTCGTTCTCGGCGTGCGGGATCCCGTACTGGATCGGGGGTCAGGTCGACGACCGCGCCGATCTGATCGCCCGTACGCCCGCCGAGCACCGCGAGCGCGCGATCGACCTCCGGATGCGTACGGAGGTCGTGGAGATCGACACGGCCCGGGGGCGGGTGCGCTCGCGCGATGTGGACGGCGGCGCCGAGTCATGGACCGGTTACGACAAGCTCGTGTTGGCGACCGGGGCGCGGCCGGTGCGCCCACCGCTGCCGGGGATCGACGCCCCCGGCGTCCACGGGGTGCAGAACCTCGACGACGGCCAGGCGCTGCTGGACACCCTCGCCGGGACCGAGGGGCGCCGTGCGGTGGTGATCGGTGCCGGCTACATCGGGGTGGAGATGGCCGAGGCCCTGCTCAACCGGGGCTTCGAGGTCACGGTGCTCAACCGGGGCGCGCAGCCGATGGCGACGCTCGATCCGGACATGGGTGCCCTGGTGCACCAGGCGATGGACGGTCTCGGCATCACCACCGTGAACCGCGCCGAGGTGACCGCGATCCACGTCGATGCGGCCGGCCGGGCCTGCGCGGTCGCCACCCGTGACGCCGTCCACCCCGCGGACGTCGTGGTCCTCGGCATGGGCGTGGAGCCGGAGACCTCGCTGGCCGAGGCCGCGGGGCTACCGCTGGGCGTCCACGGGGGCCTGCTCACCGACCTGTCGATGCGGGTGCGCGGCCAGGAGCACATCTGGGCCGGCGGCGACTGTGTCGAGGTGCTCGATCTGGTCTCGGGCCGGGAGCGCCATGTCCCGCTCGGCACCCACGCCAACAAGCACGGCCAGATCATCGGCTCCAACGTGGCCGGCGGCTACGGCACCTTCCCGGGGGTCGTGGGCACGGCGGTCAGCAAGGTCTGCGAGCTGGAGATCGCCCGCACCGGTCTGCGCGAGCGGGAGGCGTCGGCGGTGGGCCTCCAGTACGTGACGTCGAAGGTCGAGTCCACCAGCAGGGCCGGCTACTACCCCGGGGCCGCGCTGATGACGGTGAAGATGATCGCCGAGCGTGGTACGGGTCGGCTGCTGGGCGTGCAGATCGTGGGTCGTGAGGGTGCGGCGAAGCGGGTGGACGTCGCGGCGGTGGCACTGACGGCGGGGATGACGGTCGAGCAGATGACGGCACTGGACCTCGGGTACGCACCGCCGTTCTCCCCGGTCTGGGACCCGGTGCTGGTGGCCGCCCGCAAGGCGGCGACGGCGGTGCGGGCGGGCTGATGGGTCACCGGGTCCACCAAAGCCGCTGACGGTCCGTCAATGGCCTTGGTGGACACGGCCCCTCACGCGGAGGTACCTGTTCGCACGGTGCGTTCGTCCGGCGGGCGTCCGCTCAGCGGGCCGTCTGCTCGTGGACCGAAGCCACCAGACGCGTCAGGGCGTCCGGGTCCGTCGTCGGCAGGACGCCGTGACCGAGGTTGAAGATGTGGCCCTCCAGCCCCGCGGCTGCGTCGAGCACCTCTCGGGTCTTGCTCTCCACGGCCTCCCGGCTGGAGAAGAGCACCGCGGGGTCGAGGTTGCCCTGGAGCGCCTTGCCCGGGCCGACCCGTCGGGCGGCCTCGTCCAGCGGGACCCGCCAGTCCACGCCCACGACGTCGGCGCCGGCCTCGCCCAGCAGACCGAGCAGCTCACCGGTGCCCACGCCGAAGTGGATACGGGGCACTCCGTAGGAGGCCACCGCGTCGAACACCTTGGTCGAGGCGGGCATCACCGAGCGCCGGTAGTCGGCGGGTGCGAGCGCGCCGACCCAGGAGTCGAAGAGCTGGACGGCGCTCGCTCCGGCCTCGATCTGCACCTTCAGGAACGTGGAGGTGATCTCCGCGAGCCGGTCCAGCAGATCGGCCCACAACTGCGGGTCGCCGTACATCATCGCCTTGGTGTGCTCGTGGTTGCGGGAGGGCCCGCCCTCCACGAGGTAGCTGGCGAGCGTGAAGGGTGCGCCGGCGAACCCGATGAGCGGGGTGGTGCCGAGCTCGGCCGTGAGCAGGCCGATCGCCTCGGTCACGTACCAGACGTCCTCCGGTGTGAGGTCCCTGAGCCGGGTCAGGTCGGCGCGGGTGCGGATGGGGTCGGCGACGACCGGGCCGACTCCGGGCTTGATGTCGAGGTCCAGACCGATCGCCTTGAGCGGGACCACGATGTCGCTGAAGTAGATCGCGGCGTCCACCTTGTGCCGGCGCACCGGCTGGAGCGTGATCTCCGTGACCAACTCGGGCCGCATGCACGATTCCAGCATCGCCGTGCCCTCGCGCACCTTCAGGTACTCGGGCAGGGAACGGCCGGCCTGCCGCATGAACCAGACCGGAGTGTGCGGGACGGGCTCCCGCCTGCACGCCTTGAGGAAGGCGGATTCGTACGGCTTCGGCTGCTCGCCCGTGGGGCGGTCGTTGACGCTCACGCCCCAAATCTTCGCACGCCGGGTGGAAGTGGCTGCCCCGGCCCGGGTGTCCTTCCCTGCGCTCAGGGCCCGTTCCGCCTACTCTTCCCCGCATGGCCGCGGCTCAGGGACGTTATTCGGATCATTCTGACCAGTCTGATCAGTCACATCACGCATCATCCGGTTCGACCAGCTCGGGCGGGGACGACAAGGGCGACAAGGACAGTGCTGACGACGGTACGCAGGACGCCGTGCCCCGCCCGTTCCGGCTCGCGGTCGAAGCGCTGCGCTCCGCGCGGCTGCGGCCCGGGATCGAAGTGGACCCCACGCGCCCGCCCCAGCGGCTCGCCCCCCATGCGTACGCGCTGGAGGCCGCGGTCGTGGAGGACGACGAGGACCTCGCGGACGGGCGGCTGGTGCTGTTGCACGATCCGGCCGGGCACGACGCCTGGCAGGGCACGTTCCGGCTGGTGACCCTGATCCGTGCGGAGCTGGAGCCGGAGATGGCGGCCGACCCCCTGCTGCCCGAGGTGTCCTGGTCGTGGCTGACGGGTGCGATGGAGGCCCGAGGGCTGGCGTACGGAGAGCCCAGCGGGACCGTGACGCGCGCCGGATCGCACTACTTCGGTGGGCTGGCCGAACGCCGGCCCGCGACCCAGATCGAGATCCGGGCGTCCTGGACGCCCCGCGAGGGCCGTGACGGGGTGCCCGACACGGCCGCGCACCTGGCGGCCTGGTGCGATCTGCTCTGCCAGATCGCCGGGCTCCCGCCGGCCGCGGTCGGGGTGGAGCCGGGTGCCCCGGTGGTGTCACTGCCCCAGCGCCGGGGGCCGCAGCACCGTTGAACCGGTGCGACAGCACTGTCACGCCAGGGCGGCAGCACCGTTATGCCGGGGCGGACCGCACCCCCACTGGGTTGTCGTACGGCCCGGGTGCGGTGCCGCACCCGCCCGGGCGTTCACGAGCCGGCGCCCGGTGCCCGGCCGCCCGCCGCGACGTACGCCATGGTCAGCGGCAAAAGGCGGTACGGTCAGCTCAACCGATGCGGCTACCTCGGCTGACGCAACAGTGCGTCGGTCGATAGGGCTGTCGCGCCACCCGACCTGGATCGGGCTCGGCGCCGACCCGCCTTCGGAGCGACCGCTCCCCCTGGGGAAACCGCCTCACCCGGCACACCCTTCCGGGGCGGATTCAGCGGTCCCACAACGCCCCTCATCAGCGATGGCCCCATGGGTAACAACCCGTCAGCTCATTCGTAGGATGATCGATCACCCGTCCTAATTGCACCAATTGTTACTCACCAAATCGTGATCATTCTCTAAAGGCGACCGGCTTCGGTGCCGAAGAGGTCAGTGACCCTAACTGCACGGTTCGCCCCGGCTTCATCCCCGAGCCGGCCCGTCCCGCACCTTCCTCAGGAGGCCTGGTGTCCGTTCTACTTGAGCAGCCCGCAAGCCTGGTCGCCTACCGCCCGAACAAACCGACGGCCATGGTCGTCGTGGCCGACCCGCGCGTCCGCTCCACCGTGACCCGCCATCTGTGGGCGCTCGGTGTGCGCGATGTGATCGAGGCGTCGTCCATCGCGGAGGCGCGTCCCCGCGTCGGCAACCCGCGCGACATCTGCGTTGCCGACGTCCATCTGCCCGACGGTTCCGGGCTGACCCTTCTGTCCGAAACCCGCGCGGCGGGCTGGCCCAACGGCCTCGCCCTCTCCGCGGCCGATGACATCGGCGCCGTGCGCAACGCGCTCGCCGGCGGTGTCAAGGGATACGTCGTCACCGGGACCCGAACCAACATCGGGCACCCCACCCGCCCCGGCGCCGCCCCCATCGGCTCCGCAGCGGCCCGTCTCGGCCACCGCCGCCCCCCGGGTGCTCCGAGCCACCCGGGCGGCTACCGGGAGCTGTCCGGCCGCGAGGTCGAGGTCCTCAGACTGGTCGCCGAAGGCCAGTCCAACAAGGCGATCGGCGTCTCGATGGGACTTTCCGCCCTGACGGTCAAGAGCCACCTCGCCCGGATCGCACGCAAGCTCGGCACGGGTGACCGCGCCGGCATGGTGGCCGTGGCCCTGCGTACGGGCATCATCCACTGACCCCTCAACCCCGCGCGATCCCGTACGCGCCCGTCGACGGAACGTTACGTCGACGGGCGCGCTCCGCTGACAGATACCCTTGACACGTGACCGACGCCCATGACCCCGCAGCTAAGACCGCACTGCGAACCACCGGGGGCGCTCCCCCGGACGACGGCGTCGCAGCCGAAGTACCTCCCGTCGCCCTGTTGGAGCCCCGAGAGGGCATCCCCCCGGTGGTCGCGGACGCCGCTGCGCTCGCCGGAGTGATCGCAGCGTTCGCCGCCGGCACTGGCCCGGTGGCGGTCGACGCCGAGCGCGCCTCCGGCTACCGCTACGGCCAGCGCGCCTATCTGGTGCAACTGCGCCGCGAAGGCGCCGGCAGCGCACTGATCGACCCGGTCGGCTGCCCCGACCTGTCGGAACTGGGCGAGGTCCTCTCCGACACGGAGTGGATCCTCCACGCAGCGACCCAAGACCTGCCCTGCCTGCGGGACATAGGCATGGTCCCGACCCGCCTCTTCGACACCGAGTTGGCCGGGCGACTGGCCGGCTTCCCCCGGGTCGGACTGGGTGCGATGGTCGAGTCGGTGCTCGGCTACGCCCTGGAGAAGGGCCACTCCGCCGTGGACTGGTCCACCCGTCCGCTGCCCGAGCCGTGGCTGCGGTACGCGGCCCTCGACGTGGAGCTCCTCGTCGACCTGCGCAACGCGCTGGAGAAGGAACTGGACCGGCAGGGCAAGCTGGACTGGGCCCACCAGGAGTTCGACGCCATCGCCAGCGCCCCGCCCGCCCCGCCGCGCAAGGACCCCTGGCGGCGCACGTCAGGGATGCACAAGGTGCGCCGGCGCCGTCAGATGGCGGTCGTACGGGAGCTGTGGACGGCCCGGGACCGGGTCGCGCAGCGGCGCGACGTCTCGCCGGGCAAGGTGCTGAGCGACAGCGCCATCATCGAGGCGGCCCTGTCCGTGCCGCCGAACGTACAGGCGCTCACGGCGCTCCCCGGCTTCGGCCATCGGATGGGGCGTCGACAGTTGGAGCAGTGGCAGGCGGCGGTCGACCGGGCGAAGGCGCTGCCCGATGCGGAACTGCCGCAGCCCGGTCAGCCCCTGAACGGCCCGCCGCCCCCGCGGTCCTGGGCCGACAAGGATCCGGCCGCGGCAGCGCGGCTCTCGGCGGCGCGGACGGCGGTGACGGCACTGGCCGAGGAACTCAATCTGCCGCAGGAGAACCTGATCACGCCCGACACGGTCCGCAGGGTGTGCTGGGAGCCCCCGGCCGACCCTTCCGTCGAGGCCGTGTCCCACGCGCTCACGGAGCTCGGGGCGCGCCCCTGGCAGGTCGAGCTGGTGGCGCCGCTGCTGGCGCAGGCGGTGACGGCCACCGCCTGACCGGACCCGCCCGTGAACCGTGCCACCGCCCACCCGGGCCGTGGCACGGTTCTTTTGTGCTGCCCGGGAGCACCGCGCATCCCGACGGTCACAGCGCCCCGCGTCTACGGCCCCACGGTTGTGACCTTCGACGCTCCCGGGGAGGGGACTGGGCACGATGGTTACCCGCAAGTAGCATGGGGGAAGGAAAGCGCGCGCTCAGCCGCGCCCCCGCAGCAGTGCCACCCGCACCCTGGAGGAGAGCCATCGTGCCTCGTACCGTCAGGGACGTCGTCTTCGTCGACGGCGTCCGCACCCCGTTCGGCAAGGCGGGCCCGAAGGGCATCTATCACGAGACCCGGGCCGACGACCTCGTCGTCAAGGCCATCCGGGAACTGCTGCGCCGCAACCCCGGCCTGGACCCGGCCCGGATCGACGAGGTGGCCATCGCGGCCACCACCCAGATCGGCGACCAGGGCCTGACCCTCGGGCGCACCGCCGGCATCCTCGCCGGACTGCCGCAGTCCGTCCCCGGCTACTCCATCGACCGGATGTGCGCGGGCGCGATGACGGCCGTCACCACGACCGCGGGCGCCATCGCCTTCGGTGCGTACGACGCGGTGATCGCGGGCGGCGTCGAGCACATGGGCCGCCATCCGATGGGCGAGGGAGTCGACCCGCACCCGCGGTTCGTCAGCGAGAAACTCGTCGACGAGTCCGCCCTGTTCATGGGCATGACCGCGGAGAACCTGCACGACCGCTACCCGACCATCACCAAGGCGCGCGCCGACGAGTACGCGGTGCGCTCCCAGGAGAAGGCCGCGAAGGCGTACGCGGACGGAAAGATCCAGCAGGACCTGGTGCCGATCTCGGTGCGTCGCACCAACCCCGAGGGCGGGGAGACCGGTTGGGGTCTCGCCACCGAGGACGAGCCGATGCGCCCGGGCACCACCCTCGCGAACCTGACCGCGCTGAAGACCCCCTTCCGGCCCCACGGCCGGGTCACCGCGGGCAATGCGGCCGGCCTCAACGACGGCGCCACCGCGTCCCTGATCGCCTCCGAGGAGTTCGCCCGCGAACACGACCTGCCGGTACGGATGCGGCTGGTCTCGTTCGCGTACACCGGTGTGGAGCCCGAGGTCATGGGCTACGGACCGATCCCCGCGACCGAGAAGGCACTCGCCAAGTCCGGTCTGTCGATCGACGACATCGGCCTCTTCGAGATCAACGAGGCGTTCGCCGTCCAGGTGCTGGCCTTCCTGGAGCACTACGGCATCGCCGACGACGACGCTCGCGTCAACCAGTACGGCGGCGCCATCGCCTTCGGCCACCCGCTGGCCTCATCGGGCGTGCGGTTGATGACCCAGCTGGCCCGCCAGTTCGAGGAGCAGCCGCAGGTCCGCTACGGCCTGACCACCATGTGCGTCGGCTTCGGCATGGGCGCGTCGGTCATCTGGGAGAACCCCCACTTCAACGGAGGCGACAAGTGAGTACCGCTGAGCTGCTGAAGGGCGCGGCCGAACTGTTCGCCGACGAGGTGGTCACCAGCGCCCACGTGCGTCATCTCGATCTGCCGCTCGCCGCGGGCCGGTTCGCCCTGATCACCCTGGACAACGGGCTCGACCACACCAAGCCCACCACCTTTGGGCCGAAGTCCCTGGCCAACCTGAACGCGGCGATCGACCAGGTGGAGCAGGAGGCGGCCGAGGGCTCGATCATCGGTGTCGGACTCACCGGCAAGCCGTTCATCTTCGCCGTCGGCGCCGACCTCAAGGGCGTGGAACTGCTGAAGCGGCACGAGGACGCCCTCGCCATCGGCAAGGGCGGCCACGATGTCTTCAAGCGGCTCTCCGGGCTGGCCGTGCCCACCTTCGCGTACTACAACGGCGCGGCGATGGGCGGCGGCGTCGAGGTCGGGCTCCACTGCTCGTACCGTACGGTCTCCAGCGCCGTGCCGGCCTTCTCGCTGCCCGAGGTGTTTCTCGGGCTGGTGCCCGGTTGGGGCGGCTGCACCTTGCTGCCGAATCTGATCGGCGCGGACCGCGCGGTGACGGTCATCGTCGAGAACTCGCTCAACCAGAACCGTCAGCTCAAGGGGCGCCAGGTCTTCGAGCTCGGCATCGCCGATGCGATCTTCGAGGGCGCTGACTTCCTGGAGCAGTCGCTGACCTGGACCGCTGCCGTCCTCAAGGGCGAGATCGCCGTCCAGCGCGCCGAGATCGACCGCGGGGAGCCCTGGGACGCGGCCGTGGCCCGCGGGCGCGCGATCGCCGACGCCAAGGTGCACGGCGCGGCCCCCGCCGCCTACCGGGCCCTCGACATCGTGGCCGCCGCCAAGGACGGTGACCTCCAGGCCGGCTTCGACGCCGAGGACCGGGCCCTCGCCGACCTGATCATGGGCGGCGAACTCCGCAGTGGAATCTATGCGTTCAACCTGGTGCAGAAGCGCGCCAAGCGCCCGGTCGGCGCCCCGGACAGGTCCCTGGCCCGCCCGGTCACCAAGGTGGGCGTCGTGGGCGCCGGCCTGATGGCCTCCCAACTCGCGCTGCTGTTCCTGCGCCGCCTTGAGGTGCCGGTCGTGCTCACCGACATCGACCAGGCGCGGATCGACAGGGGCGTGGGTTACGTCCACGGCGAGATCGACAAGCTGCTCGACAAGGGACGCATCAACCAGGACAAGAGCAACCGGCTCAAGGCCCTGGTCAGCGGTGTGCTGGACAAGGCGGAGGGCTTCGCGGACGCCGACTTCATCATCGAGGCCGTCTTCGAGGAGATGACGGTCAAGCAGCAGGTGTTCGCCGAGGTGGAGGCCGTCGCCCCCGCCCATGCGATCCTCGCGACCAACACCTCGTCCCTGTCCGTGTCCGAGATGGCGTCGAAGCTGAAGCACCCGGAGCGGGTCGTCGGCTTCCACTTCTTCAATCCGGTGGCGATCCTGCCCCTGTTGGAGATCGTGCGCGGCGAGCAGACCGATGACGCCTCGCTGGCGACGGCCTTCGCCGTGGCGAAGCAGCTGCGGAAGACCGCCGTCCTGGTCAAGGACGCACCGGCGTTCGTCGTGAACCGCATCCTGACGCGCTTCATGGGCGAGATCCAGAACGTCATCGACGAAGGCACCCCGGTCGTCGTGGCGGAGCGGGCCGTGGAGCCGCTGGGGCTGCCCATGTCCCCCCTGGTCCTGCTGGAACTCGTCGGTCCGGCGATCGGACTGCACGTATCCGAGACTCTTAACGGGTCCTTCCCCGACCGCTTCACGGTCTCCCCCAACCTCAAGGCCGTCGTCGAAGCGGGCAAGCGCGGCTTCTACGTGTACGACTCCGGGCGCCCCGAGTTGGACCCCGAGGTCGCGGCCCTGCTGGTCCAGGGCGATGTGGTCCTGACCGAGGAGCAGACCCGGGCCCGGGTGCTGGACGCGGTGGCCGAGGAGATCGGGCTGATGCTGGCCGAGGGCGTGGTGGCCGAGGCCCAGGACGTCGACCTCTGTCTGATCACGGGCGCGGGCTGGCCCTTCCACCTGGGCGGCATCACCCCGTACCTGGACCGCGAAGGCGTGTCCGAGCGGGTCAACGGAAAGCCGTTCCTGGCTGCGGGCGTGGCGAGCGTGCCCGCCTGACGGACCGGCTGAACACGTGGAGGGCGGTACGGAAGCTTCCGTACCGCCCTCCACGCAGGTGCGGGTCGCTCAGAGGCGCTTGGCGCTGCGCAGCGTCTTGGCGTAGTAGCCGTTGCCGTTCAGACGCGATGCGCCGCCCTTATCGCCGATCGTGGGGCCGTTGACCTCTTCCCGGCTGGACAGGAAGATCATGTTTCCTTCCGTGTCATGGCCCAGGTAGATCCCCATGTGGTCGAGGCGCTGCTTGGTACGGGCGTCCAGCTTGAAGAAGACCAGATCACCGGGCTGGAGCAGGTCGATGGACTTCGGTCGGCCCTCGGGGCCCACGCTGGTCAGCGGTATGACGTTGGCACCGAGGTCGGAACGCGCCATGCCGTTGGCGGTGCGCGGCAGTCCGTCGCCCGACTTGTCCGACGAGGCCAGCGGATACCGGGCGCGGTAGCCCAACAGGAGCCGCATAAAGCCGGAGCAGTCCGCGGAGCGGGCCCGCCGGGTCTCCGACTGGGCCGTGACGCCGTCCCGGAAGGTGTACGAGATCCCGAGGTAGTCGTAGAAGTCGGACAGTTCCTCACGGAGGTCGTTGCCGGAGCTTCCGTTGGGGTTCAGCGGCCCGAAGTTGGCGTCTCCCGCGTACGCGAGACCCTCGTCGTCCTTCTTGACGGGCTGGTCCTGGACGTACTGGAAGCCCATGGCGAAGATGTCGTCCTCTTCGCTGCCGAAGAACTCCTTGAACCAGTCCTTGAACCACTTCTCCTTCTCGGCGCCCTTGCGCCACGGCTCCGGCATCAGCCGGACCCAGTTCTCCGTGACCACCCGGGTCTTGGTGTTGGCCGGTTCGGAGAAGGTGCGGGAGGGGCCCTTCAGCGTGGCGGTTCGCGCCTTGTCGGTGAAGGTGGCGAGCACCTCGCCGTTGCCGTCCCGGAGCACGGAGCGCTCGGGGTTCTTCAGCCGCTCCCAGGTCTGCGCGCCGCTCTTCCCGGCCGCCGCACCCTGGAGCTTGGGGGTGTCGGTGACCGCCTGCACCTTGGGCGCCTTGGCTTGTTCGTCCTTGCGGAGTTCCACGGTGAGGTACGCGCTGCCGGCGAGCAGCGCGAGGACGGTGACTCCGTGGACGACGGGGCGTTTCTTCTTGGGGCTCATGGGATCGGCTCCACTGGGTGATCAGGCGGTCGGCATGACGCCGAGGAGGATTCCGGCGGTGAGGACGACATAGGCCATCAGCGTGACCGAACCGGTCGCCAACAGCGTCGGTCCCTTGGGCTGGCGGACCAGCTGGTAGGCGATCAGGCCGGGAACGATGAATCCGAGGGTCTGGTTGCTGTACATCAGCGGGAATTCGAGCGAGAGGATGATCATCACGGTGGCCTGGAGCATCACACCGGTGAGCACGACCGCCGCGAACAGGCGCTTGCCGTAGAGGATGATGAACTTCTGCATCACCAGGGTCGACACATAGGTGAGCACGGTGACACCGAGCACCATGGCCGCCCGCTGGAGGTCCTCGACCAGGGTGAGCGCCAACCAGCCAGGGGTGATCATTCCGCCGGGCGAGAGATTGGTCGTCAGATAGCAGACCAGCGAGAAGAGCAGGCCCAGAGCGATGCCGATGGCGGCGATCTCTGGGGTGAGGACGGACGGGATCAACGCTGGTCTCCTGGGCTGTGCCACTGATGGTCGTCGGCGGGCGGGGCGGGCGGACGGCGGGGTTCGAAGAGGCCGCGCTCCTGCGGCTGCTCACCGTAGGGTGCGGGGCCGTTGTGGACCGTGGTGGGCCAGGGTTCCCTCGGTGCCGCCGGGTCACCCTGCGGGCCGGGCGCGGGCTGGTAGTCCTGCTGCGGGGCGGCGTAGTGCTGCTGTTGGTGGTGATCGCCCCCGGTGGGCTGCTCCGGGATCACGACGCGCGGCATCTGCTGGGTGGAGTACCGGGACTCGTACGCCTCCGAGTACTGCTGGTACGGGTCGATCCGGGGCGCGTAGAGCTGCATCGTCTCCGATGGGTCGACGGTGCGCTCGGGCACCGCAGCGCTCTCGGCCGCGGCCGGCCGCTTGCCGCCCGGCGTGGTGCTGTCGTCCGGGGTCTCGTCGGCCGGGAGCTCGGCGAGGTGCTCCAGGAGCACTTCGCCCTGGCCGTGGATGTTGCCGATGGCGACCAGGGAGGAGTTGGGACCGAGCTGGGCGATCAGCGCGGCCATGAACTCCTCGGGGTCACGTCGATCGCCACCGAGGTCGACCGCCCGGGAGCGGAACTCCGCGGGGATGGCGTCGATGGCGGACTTGGCCGGGTGCCCGATCACGAACACCTTCTCCGGGTCGAGGTCGGGGATGATCTCGCCCATCTGCCCGTTGCGCTCCACCCGGTCGGGGCGGCAGTTGATGACCACGTTCAGGGGCCGGTGGATGGCGCCGAGGTCGAGCAGCTGGTTGATGTTCATCAGCGTCGACTCGGGGTCGTTGGCCGCGAAGACGTTGGCGAACCGCAGCCGCTTGTCGTCCTCGGTGACATAGCGCTCGACGGAGAGGACACCCGGGTCCGGCGGGGCGTCGTACATGCCCTGGAGGGCGGTCTCGCGCTCGACGCCCAACAGGTCCGCCACGGTGAGGGCGATCGCCACGTTCTCCTTGAAGGTGAACCAGCTGAAGCCGCGCAGCTCCTCGTCGCTGACCGTCTCCGGATCGGCGTAGATCAGCTTGCAGTTACGGGCGTCGGCCTCCTCCTGGAGGATGTGGTACCGGTCCTTCTCGGCGGTGACGCAGATGCCGTCCTCGGGCATCGAGCGGCACAGCGAGCGGGCCACGTCGTCGAGGGTGGGACCCATCTCGGCGAGGTGGTCCTCACGGACGTTGCACAGGACGCCGATCGTGGAGCGGATCAGCTTCGACTGGTTGATCTCCTGGAGCGCCGGCATCACCGCCATGCACTCGATGACGAGGGCGTGCGGACGGTACGCGGCGGCGCGGCGGACGATCCCGATCTGCTCCACGACGTTGGCGATGCCGAACTTGCGGTAGACCGGTTCCTCGGTGGCGTCCGGGTGGATGAACCGGGCCGCGGTTCCGGTGGTCTTGGCCACGGTGGTCAGCCCACCGCCGCGCAACGCCCCCGCACACAGCCGTGTGATCGACGACTTGCCGCGGATGCCGTTGACCAGGACCCGGGTGGGGATCTGGTCAAGGTTGGTGTAGTGCCGCCGCTGCTCGACGACGCCCGCCGCCAGCAGGATCGCGCTGCACACCACCAGCACGGTGTAGAGGAAGAGCACGGTGGTTCAGTTCCTTCCGGCCGGCGTCTTGGCGCCGTCGCGCTTGCGGAGCTCCGACAACTGCTGACGGAGGAGTTCCAGACTGCGGGTGACGGCTCCTACCTCGTCGTGGTGACGGGGGTAGAGGACGGTACGGCGGTCTCCGCCCGCGAGGGCTTCGGCCTGGTCGGTGACGGCACGCAGCGGGCGCACCACCACGATGTGGAGCCAGCCGAGGCAGGCCGCTGCGGCGGTGATGCCGAGCAGTCCGGCCAGGACGGTGCGGTTCTGCAGGCTGTACTCGGGGATCGCGAGGCCGGAGGCGGGCTGGTAGCTCACCACGGTCCAGCCGAGCGACTTGGCGGCGCCACCGCCGACGAAGGGTGCGGCTGCAGCGATCTGGATGTCGTCGCCGGTGCGGTACAGGACGCCGCTGGGGCGTGCGCTGAGGCCGACCTTCTGGTTGGAGCCGGCGACGAGCGCATCGAGACGACCGTTGGCCAGCTTCTCGAAGGCGAGGTAGCCGGTGTTGCCGCCGATGACCCTGCGCTCGGCGTCCACGACCCGCACCTGTCCGAGGCCGGGGCGCTTGAGCAGCGAGTTGAGGAAGTCGATGCGGAACTCGCCCACGACGGCCCCGCCGCGCCCGGAGATCTCGGCCGTACCGATGATCACCGGTTCCTTGGCCTTGCTGTCGAGGATGCGGACCGGCTGGGTGGAGGGAGCGACGCCGTCGCTGCGCGGATCGCCGCCCGCTCGGGCCAGGACCTCGCCCTCCTTGTCCAGCACGTACAGCGACTCGTAGCGCAGGTGTTGGGCGAGGGTGCGCTCCAGGACCTCGGTCATCTCGGCGCGCTCGGTGTCCTTGCCCACCAGGGAGGCCACCGAGAGCAGGTCGGCATGGCCCTCGTTGAGGGCGCGCCGCACCCGGTCGGTGAGGGTGTCGGTGCGCTCGCGCTGGTCGTTGATGATCTGCTGGGGTACGACGACGGAGTCGCCCGCCCGGTTGAGGAGCAGCATCAAAGGCGCCGACCAGACCAGCAGGAGGACGGCGGCGACGGCGAGCAGGGGGCGGGCGCCGAGGCGTCGCTTGCGGGGCGGCCCTTCGGGGTCGGCCTCGCCGTTGAGCTGACGGCGGATGCGTTCCAGCGCATCGCCGATGCGGGCCGCTTCACCGTACTTGGGCACGGTGACGGGACGGGTGAGGTCGCCCCGGGTGAGCCGGCGGCTCTCCAGGTACAGCCTGATGAGCGGGCGCTGGACGGTGCCGAGGAGCAGGGCGACGGTGATGCCCCCGATCAGCAGCAGTGCACCGGCGGCGGCGAGACCGAACCCGGGCCCGCCCGCTGCCATCGGCGGGTCGGCGATCTTCACCATGGCGATGACGGTCAGGCCGAGGCTGGTGGCGACGGTGGCACCACCGGGTTCGGGTGCGGCGAGGGTGGCGTACCCGGCCACGAGCCGGTCGCCCGCGAAGTGTTCACCGGTGATGCTGCCGCTGACGCCCTTGAAGCCGCCGGAGCCTGGCTCCTTGGACTGGAGGGGGTTCTGCTTGGCCTTCTTGGCCGCGTACTGGGAGAACGCCTTCAGCTGCTTCTTGGAGTCCTTGATCTCCAGCCGCTGGAAGTCGGTCATCACCTGCTCGGCGGGGTCGATGCCGTCGCTGCTGAGGACCTGGGCGCGCTCGTCGATCACGGCGATGGCGCGGAGTTTACCGAGGCTGATCCCGGGAAAACGAAGGCTGCTGGACGCGACGAGCAGCTTCTGGGGTTCGCCCTTCCAGGTGAGGACGGCAAAGGCGAGCAGTCGCGTCTCGCCGTTCTCCAGTCGGACCATCCGGGGTGCGAGGCCGTTCTTCTCCGAGAGCTTGGAGCGGTCGACCACCGTCAGGGGGACGTTCTCACCGCGGGCGGCGAGGAGTTTGCCCGACTCGATCTCGACGACGGCGGTGCCCATCCACTTTTGGTAGACGTTGCCGATCTTGTCGAGCACCGCATCGGGAGACACCGGCCCCGAGGCGCTGAAGAGGTCTGCGGTCCGGGTGAGGTCGGTGACGCTCTCGTCGATGGAGGCGCGCAGGGCTATCGCGCCGTCCTCGGCGAAGTACTGCTGGGAGTTCAGGACGGCCTTGGGAACGCGTTCTTGGTCGACCCGTCCGAGGGTGAGGGCGGTGATGCCCGCGAGGGCGAGGAGCAGAACCGACAGAACTGCTATAGGTGGACGAATACCGCCCAATAGCGACATGTCGGCCCGTCGGCGGACCTTGTGCCGCCGCTTCGACTGCGAAGCGGCCAACAGGGGGCTCCTCTCATGGAAAACCTTGCGCATCGGGGCCGCCCAACGGCAGGAGGGCACGGGAATGCGCAGCGCAGCACGAAAGTGCAGCGCCGGAAGGATCTGACTGACAATACGGTAAAAGGGTTGTACAAGTTTCAGCGAATGTGACCTCAAACGCCTCTTGCTCAGTCAGGAAGGGACTGCAACGGCTTCAGGTCGTCGCCCTCCGCGCCACGGTTGAGCATGGTGCCCGCGGTGCGCTCGAAAGCCAGTCGATAGCGGGCCCGCTGCTCCTTGGTCAGCTTGTCGTCCTCCCGCAGAATGCGGGCCACGTCCACGAGCCGATGGTCCTTCACCGCGTCCTTCGGGACATTGCCGGCGTCGTCCGGGTCCGGCGGAATGTCCACGTACGTGGGCACGTAGCGGGCGCGCACGTCCCACCCCTTGCCCTTCTTGATGAACTCGAACCAACCGATGACGCCTTCCTCACTGAGGCCGGAGGGCACATCGTGGCGCGCGAGTTGATTGCCGAGTCCATAGGCGATCCAGGTGCCGTCCACCTTCTCCATCGGCTGCACGATGTGCGTGTGGTGGCCGACGATGAGGTCGATGGTGGTCCGCTTGGCGATCTGCGGGCCCAGGGTGAGCTGGGTCTTGCTCAGGTTCGCCCAGTTGTCCCGTCCCCAGTGGAGGCTGAGGATCACCACCTGGGCGCCCTCCATCCTGGCCTTCTTCTCGGCCGCGGAGATCGCGTTGAAGTCGATCAGGTTGGCCGTCCAGGGGGCGTCCTTGGGGACCTCGCGCCCGTTGAACATGGAGGAGTACGAGAGATGGGCCACCTTGACGCCCTTCACGTCCATGATCAGCGTGCGGTCGCCCTCCTCTTCCGTGCGCGCCGTCCCCGTGTGCTTCAGCTTCGCCTTGTCCAGGGCGTCGAGGGTGTCCTTGACACCCTTCACCCCGTGATCGAGTGCGTGATTGGACGCGGTGGAGCACGTGTCGTATCCCACGTTCTTGATCGTGGTGGCGATCTGCGGCGGCACGATGAAGTCGGGGAAGCCGACGAAGGGCCCCTCGGGTTTGCCCGCGACGGGCTCGAAGTGGCAGATCGCGAGATCCGCCTTGCTGATGACGGGCTTGATCCCCTCCATCATCGGGTCGAAGTCGAGCCCCGCCTCTCCCTTGCCGGTCTTGGCCGCGTCCTTGCGCGCCTGCTCGATCAACTGGGGATGGGGAAGGATGTCCCCGGCCGCGGCGACCGTGAAGGCGGGTTCGCCGGAAACGGCTTTGTCATCGGAACCGAACGGGCCACAGGCGACGGCTCCGGAAAGCGTCACCACGAGAGCCACGGAGATCGTCATCGACCGGCGGTAGGGGCGTTTCATCACTCGGCTATCTTTATACAACGATGATGGTCAACCGGACCAAGACGATAACGATTGCAACAATGATGATCGCGCTGACGATCACGCTCGCAATCACCATGACTCTTGTGCTAAAGGAACGCTCCCAACGAGACGCATCCCAGGGGGAGAAGGACGACCGCGGCCGGGCAACAGCCGTAGACGAGGACCTCGTGCAACGGATCGGGCGGTACACCGCCGGTTTCGCCGAGGAGCGCGGCTATCAACCGCCCACACGGGCCGACCGCAAGACCGCCGCCGAGGGTGTCGGGCTCTTCATCGACGGTCAACCCGAGCGGGCGAAGCAGCGCCTGGCCAGCATCGGGTTCGAGGTGCGCACGGTCTCCGACAAGGTCACCGGACGGTCCTTCGCCGAGATCGCCGACCGCAAGGAGAACTCGTCGAAGGCACGCGGCTGGGGTCGGGTCTATCTGGCGCTCGACGGGCCGATCCGATGGTCGATCCAGGTCCCCCACCCCGTTGCCGACAAGAACACCGAACGGCTCGGGGCCCAGGTGCTCCGCGGCTCACCGGGCGGCGCACTGGTGATTGCTGGTGCGCATCGCAAAGCCGGTAAGGACGACGAGGCCGACGTTGCGCATCGCACGGACACGGTCTTCGACACCGTCTGCGACGAACTCACCGAACGCGGGCTGCCCGGGGTGCAGGTCCACGGCTTCGCCGACGATTCCGTACCCGATCATGATGTCGTGGCCTCCACCGGCAAGGGCAAGGCGGCCCTGGCCGAGGGCCGCGTCCTCGCCGACGCCCTCAAGGCACGCGGGTTCGCGGTGTGCCGGGGCTGGGTGCGCGACTGCCCCCTGGAAGGCCGCACCAATGTGCAGGGACGCAAAGCCGCGGCCGATGGCATCCCCTTCCTCCACGTCGAGTTCAGCAATCGACTGCGCACCAACGAGCGGCGCACCGACCGCGCGGTCGCGGCCGTGAACACCGTGACCGCCACCTGGGCCGGGCGCTGATGGCGGACGGCCCGACGACCCTGCTGATCGTGGACGGGGCCAATGTGGTCGGGTCGGTCCCCGACGGCTGGTGGCGGGATCGGCGTGCGGCGGCGAGGCGGCTACGGGACCGACTGGCCGCCTCGGCGCCGAACGGCTTCCCCGGGATCCACGGTGACCTGGAGGTCGTGCTCGTGGTGGAAGGTGCGGCGCGCGGGGTGCAATCGGTCCCCGGGGTGACGGTCAGCGAGGCCGGGGGCAGTGGGGATGATCACATCGTCCAGCTCGCCGCCGAGGCCCGCGACCGCCCCTGTGTGGTGGTGACGGCGGATCGCGGGCTGCGACTACGGGTGACGCAGATGGGCGCCCAGACCGTGGGCCCGCGGACGGTGTATGGTCCCGCGGCGGGTTAGGCCACGTGCCCAGGGCCTCGCTTCCGTACTACGACCCCTCCTTGCTGCCGGACGTGCCGGACGTGCCGGACGTGCCGGACGTGGCAGATGTACCCGACGTGCTGCGGTGGGGCGCGAGTCGGCTGTGGCGTCGGCCGTACCAGAAGTAGACGAGCACCCCCAACAACATCCAGATGCCAAAGCGCAGCCAGGTCTCGGTGGGCAGGTTCAGCATCAACCAGACAGAGGCGGCGACCGAGGCGATCGGCAGCCAGGGCACGAGCGGGGTGCGGAAGGCGCGCGGTAGGTCGGGGCGGGTGCGGCGCAGGATCACCACGCCGACCGCGACCACCACGAAGGCGAAGAGGGTGCCGATGTTCACCAGCGTCGCCAGTTCCTCGATGCTGGTGAAGCCCGCGATGATCGCGATCACGACACCGAGGAGTACGGTCGCCCGGTAGGGCGTCCTGAACCGCGGGTGCACCCGGGAGAAGAACCGCGGCAGCAGTCCGTCGCGGCTCATCGCGAAGAACACCCGGGTCTGGCCGAGCAGCAGGATCATGCAGACGGTCGTCAGGCCGACCGCGGCGCCGAAGCTGATGACCCCCGCGTACCAGGGGTGTCCGGTGGCCTTGAACGCATCGGCGAGGGGCGCGTCGATGGACAGTTCGGTGTAGTGCTGCATCCCGGTGACGACGATGGACACGGCGACGTACAGCGCCGTGCAGATGAACAGCGAACCCAGGATGCCGCGCGGCATGTCCCGCTGCGGGAGCTTGGTCTCCTCGGCCGCCGTCGCCACGACGTCGAAGCCGATGAAGGCGAAGAACACCACCGAGGCGGCGGTGAAGATGCCGAGGACGCCGAAATTGGTCGGGGCGTACCCGAACATCACTTGGATCAGAGGCTCTTGGAGCCCGGACTGTCCCTCGGACTTGACCGCCGGCGGAATGAACGGGCTGTAGTTCGACGCCTTGACGAAGAAGGCTCCGGCGATGATGACGATCAGGACGACCGCCACCTTGATGGCGACGACCACCGAGGTCACCCGGGCGGAGAGCTTCATCCCGAGGACCAGGACACCGGTGAGGACGAGGACCAGGAGGAACGCCAACAGGTCGAAGGCGAACCCGTACTCGTGGTTCGTCCCCGAGAGGGCGTCGGGCAGGTGCCACCCCACGTTGTCCATGAGCGAGCGAACGTAGCCGGACCAGCCGACGGCCACCACCGCCGTACCGAGGGCGAACTCCAACACCAGGTCCCAGCCGATGATCCAGGCCGGCAGCTCCCCCAGGGAGGCGAAGGCGAAGGTGTACGCCGACCCCGCGACGGGGACCGTGGAGGCGAACTCCGCGTAGCACAGGGCGGCCAGACCGCAGACGACACCGGCCACGGCGAAGGCGATCGCGGTCGCAGGTCCCGCGTTCTCCTTGGCCACCGCCCCGGTGAGGACGAAGATGCCGGTGCCGATGATGACACCGACTCCGAAGACGGTGAGGTCCAGCGCCGACAGCGATCTGCTGAGCGCGTGCTCCGGCTCCTCCGTATCGCGGATGGACTGCTCGATGCTCTTGGTTCGAAAGACACCCGTTCGGCCTGTGGGGTCTGTGTGTGTGCTCACCGCGCACCTCCACGCTCGTCGTCCCGTCATGATCGGGACGGTCGATGGCCCTCGGGCGGCCCTTCGGGTGGGGTTCACGCGAATGGGCCGGAAGGACCACCCATCCAGGGTGACCCTCCCGGCCCGATTCATGCCTCACACGCTCGCTCCGTTGCAGGAGCGCGAGACGTGTCAGTCGCGCACCGGCTCCACCGCCTCGCCGGCCGTGGTGGACTCATCGGCGAACCGTCCGTCCAACTTGGCGACGAGCCCGGTGACCTGACGTGCGATGTCGGGAGCGGTGAGACCGATCTCCGTCATCACCTCGTTGCGGGTGGCGTGGTCGAGGAACCTCGGCGGAATGCCGAAGTCACGCAGGGGGACGTCGACGCCCGCGTCCCGCAGGGACTGCGCCACCGCGGAACCCACACCGCCGACACGGATGTTGTCCTCGACGGTGACGACCACCCGGTGGCGCTCGGCGAGCGGTGCCAACGCCTCGTCCACCGGCTTGACCCAACGCGGGTCGACCACGGTGGTGGAGATGCCCTGCTTGTCCAGGAGGTCGGCAATCTCCAGACACATCGGCGCCAGCGCGCCGACGGAGACCAACAGGACGTCCGGCCGCTCGGCGGTGTCCGTGCCCGCGTGGCGCAGTACGTCCATCCCGCCGATGCGCCCCACGGCCTTGACCGCGGGGCCGACCGCGCCCTTGGAGAAGCGGACCACGGTCGGTGCGTCGTCGACGGCGACGGCCTCGCGGAGTTGGGCCCGGACCTGGTCGGCGTCACGGGGCGCGGCGAGCCGCAGACCCGGGACGATCTGGAGGATCGACATGTCCCACATGCCGTTGTGGGAGGCACCGTCGGTGCCGGTCACACCCGCGCGGTCCAGTACGAAGGTGACCCCGCACTTGTGCAGTGCCACGTCCATCAGCACCTGGTCGAAGGCACGGTTGAGGAAGGTGGCGTACACGGCGAAGACCGGGTGGACCCCGCCGGTCGCCAAGCCCGCAGCGGAGACCGCGCCGTGCTGTTCGGCGATGCCGACGTCATAGACGCGGTCCGGGAACGCCTTGGCGAACTTGTCCAGGCCGACGGGCTGGAGCATGGCGGCGGTGATCGCCACGATGTCCTCGCGCTCCTGCCCGAGCTTGACCATCTCCTCGCCGAAGACGGACGTCCAGTCGAGACCGGAGCTGGCGATGGGCAGACCGGTGTCGGGGTGGATCTTGCCCACGGCGTGGAAGCGGTCCGCTTCGTCCTGGAGGGCGGGCTGATAGCCGCGGCCCTTCTCCGTGAGGCAGTGCACGATCACCGGGCCGCCGAAGCGCTTGGCGCGGGCGAGCGCCGACTCCAACGCCTCGATGTCATGGCCGTCGATCGGGCCGACGTACTTCAGGCCGAGGTCCTCGAACATGCCCTGCGGGGCGATGAAGTCCTTGAGGCCCTTCTTCGCGCCGTGCAACGTCTCGTAGAGCGGTTTGCCGACGACGGGGGTGCGACCCAGGATGTCCTTGCCGCGGGCGAGGAACCGCTCGTACCCGTCGGTGGTGCGCAAGGTGGCCAGATGGTTGGCGAGACCGCCGATGGTCGGAGCGTACGAGCGCTCGTTGTCGTTGACCACGATGACGAGCGGGCGGTCCTTGGCCGCGGCGATGTTGTTCAGCGCCTCCCAGGCCATGCCGCCGGTGAGCGCGCCGTCACCGATGACGGCGACGACGTGGTCGTCCCGCCGGAGCACCTCGTTGGCCTTGGCGAGGCCGTCGGCCCAGCCGAGGACCGTGGACGCATGTGAGTTCTCGATGATGTCGTGGTCGGACTCGGCGCGGGCCGGGTAACCCGAGAGGCCGCCCTTCATCTTGAGCCGCGAGAAGTCATGACGGCCGGTGAGCAGTTTGTGCACATAGCTCTGGTGCCCGGTGTCCCAGAGGACCTTGTCCTTCGGGGAGTCGAAGACCCGGTGGAGGGCGATGGTCAGCTCGACCACGCCGAGGTTGGGACCTAGGTGGCCTCCGGTCTTGGAAACGGCGTCCACGAGGAAGGTCCGGATCTCTTCGGCCAGCTGATCCAGCTGCTCCGGGTTGAGTCGGTCCAGATCGCGCGGTCCCTTGATACGGGTAAGCAGTGCCACCCGTGCCTCCTTGCGTATTGAGCTGGTCGAGCGTTGCGTATCGAACCGGCCGGGAGTGCCGATTTGACCGAGTCTAATGTTCCGCGACCGGCGTTGGTCATCGGGCGGTGGGTTCTGCCTCACGCCAATGGCGGATACCCACTCCGGTCCGTGACAATGCGGGCCGCCTCGCCCCGGGGCGAGCGGTGCGGGAGATCGGGATGTACGGACGCGGCGCGGTGCCACCGACCCACGCCCCTCGTGCGAGTCCACGCATCGACGGGCCCTGCGGTTCCCGGCATCCGGGGACGTGTGAGGTGTCCCACCCGTCGGATCCAAGCGGGCCCGTCATGGGACCGGCCATCGGTCAGGGGGCGGTCAAGGGATCCGGAACTCCTGCCTCCGACATCAAGGCTTCAACACTCAACGCAATGACAACGCTGCCATGAGTTTCTCCTCCGAACACGTGCATTCGGGCGGGTCCGCTGTGAGCCCACACCGAAACGGTTGCGGTGGGGCTCGAAGGAAAGGGGCAGGGACTCAGCGGAAGGCGGGGGTCCGCCCCTCGTCCAGAAGGTCGGCGTCACCCAGTTCACCGAGCACCAGGGCGAGCGCACCGAGCACCTCGGCCCGGGCGCCGAGTGCGCCGGACACCACCGTGAGCTGTCGGGCGGCACTGGGGAGCGCATAGCGGGCGACCGACTCCCGGATCGGCGCCAGGACGAGCTCTCCCGCCGCGGCCATGGGGCCGCCCAGCACCATCAGGGCGGGGTTGAGCAGATTGCACAGGCCCGCCACCCCGCTGCCGATGTGACGGCCCGCATCGGCGAGGACCCGACGACAGCCGAGATCACCGTCGAGGGCCAGTCGGACCACCTCCTCCATGGTGAGATCCGGCCCGTGGCTCGGCGTGAGCAGGGACAGCACCGGGCGCTCGGCGGCGAAGGTCTCCAGGCAGCCACGGTTGCCGCAGCGACAGACGGGCCCCGACTCGTCCAACGTGATGTGCCCGATCTCGCCAGCCGTCCCACCGGGCCCGCGGTAGACCCTGCCCTCCATCACCAGCCCCGCACCGATGCCGCCGCCCACCTTGACGTACGCCAGGTCCCGCACGCCGCGACCGCCCCAGACCAGTTCGCCCAGCGCACCGAGGTTGGCGTCGTTGTCGGTGTGGACGGGGACACCGAGCCGCTCGGCGAGGGCCGTGCCCGGGTCCGTGCCGCTCCAGCCCGGGAGCATCGAGGTGGGGCCGAGGACCCCGGACCGCGCGTCGACGGGAGCCGGGACGGCCAGCCCCACCCCCAGCAGCTTCTGCCGGCCCACTTCCGTGGTGGCGGCGAGACGGTCGACCAGTTCCTCGGCCCGGGCCACGCCCTCGGTGACGGAGACGTCCGGGGGCAGCGGCTGCGACTCCTCGGCGAGGACCTGGTGGGCGAGGTTGGCGACCGAGGCCCGCAGCCGGTCATGGCCGAAGTCCAGACCCACGACGATGCCGGCATCCGCCCTCAGCGAGATGCTGCGCGCCCGTCGACCGCCCGCAGAGGTGGGCGTGACCTCGATCGTTCCGCCGTCCTTGAGCTCGCGGACGATGTTGGAGACCGTGGCCGCCGACAGACCGGTGCTGCGTGCGATCTCGGCCTGGGTGAGGGACCCCGCCATCCGGACCGCGCGTACGACGCGTTCGCGGTTGGCCCGGTGCAAGGAGGTCTGCGATCCCGGAGTCTGCATCGGTCCGTCCACTCCTGCCCGCCGGGCGCCCCGATCGTGCCGTGCATCGGCGAGGCCCTGCGGAGCGTCCTTCTTGTCTCCACCTTCTGAAGGCCAACCTCACTGCCGGGGGATCGTTCCGTCAAGCCCGCGGGGACCAGGAGACGGCGAAGACCCCCGCCGTGGGCGGGGGTCTTCGCTCGGTCGGTCGTGTCCGTGCCCGCGTGTTCGGGGTACGAGGCGCTCGATGCGCGGAGGGTCAGGGCCGCGCGGAGAACCGGAGGGCTACTTGATCGCGCCCGCCGTCAGACCCGACTGCACCTGGCGCTGGAAGATCGTGTAGACCACGAGCACCGGCAGCATGGCGATCATCATGCCCGCCATCAGGGCGCCCCAGTCGTTCTCGTACCCCTGCTGGAGGGCGATCATCGCCAGGCCCTGGGTGAGGACGTACTTGTCCTCCTCCTGATTGAGGACCATCGGCAGCAGGTACTGGTTCCACTGCCCCAGGAAGTTGAAGATGCCGATGCTGATCAGTCCGGGCTTGGCCATCGGGAGCATGACCTGGAAGAACGTCCTCGTGTGCGAAGCACCGTCGATCATCGCCGCCTCTGCCACCGAGGCGGGCAGGGTGCGGAAGAAGGACGTCATGAAGAAGACGGTGAACGGCAGCGAGTAGGCGATGTAGACCAGGATCAGTCCGTGGTACGACGCCAGGAGCGAGGTGCCGGGGAAGTCCCGCATCACGAAGAAGAGCGGGATCACCAGCATGAAGACGGGGAAGGACATTCCGGCGACGAACAGGTAGTAGATGAACCTGTTGCCCGGGAAGGTGAAGCGCGCCAGCACATAGGCGGCCATGGAGCCGAGCACCATCGTGCCGACGACCGAGCCGCCCACCACGATGCTGGTGTTGATGAAGTACTGGCCCATGTTCGCGTCGTCCCACGCGTTGGACCAGTTCTCCCAGCGCAGGGAGGTGGGCAGGCCCCAGGGGTCGGACAGGATCCCGTTGCTGTCCTTGAACGCGCTCCACAGCACCCAGAGCAGTGGCACGCCGACCATCAGCCCCCAGACGATGAGGATGCCGTGCGAGAAGACGTTCAGCACCCCGCCCTCGGTGGTGCGGTTGTCCTTCGGGCCGGGGGCCTTGGCGGGCGGATCGGGCGTGATCTCCCGCTTCGCCACCACATCGATTTCTTCGGTCGTCATCCGCTGTACCCCTAGTACTCAATCCGCTCACGCCGCGCGAGGCGCATGGTGAGCAGTGCGAACGTCATCGTGACAATGAGCATCGCGATTCCCATCGCGGACGCATATCCGAACTGGCTGTCGCGGAAGGCCGTCTGGTAGAGCCTCAGCGGCATGACGTCCGTGGCCCCGTCGGGGCCGCCCATGTTGACCGACATGATCTGGACCAGGGCGAAGGCGTCCAGGGCGATGATGCCCATGTACACCCAGCCGGTCTGCACCGTGTCCCACAGCAGCGGGAGGGTGATCTTGAAGAAGGTGTGGAACCGGTTGGCGCCGTCCAACAGCGCCGCCTCGTAGATGTCCCGCGGGACGGAGGCCATGGCCGCGGAGAACAGCACCACGTAGAAGCCGACGTGACCCCAGACCATGACGGCGCTGATGCACCAGAGCGCAAGGCTCTTCTCGCCGAGCCAGGCGTTCTGGAGGCCGTCCAACCCGACCGCGCCCAGCAGCGAGTTGAGCATTCCGTCGTTCGGGTCGGGGTTGTAGATGTTGAACCAGATCACGGCGACGATGGTGATCGAGATGACCTGGGGGAAGAAGAAGACGAACTTGTAGACCTTGGAGCCGGTCACACCGGTGACGACTTCGTTCTTCTTCCGCTTGCCGCCGACGTTGAGCATGAAGGCGAAGAAGAGTCCCATGCCCAGGGTGATCACCGGGACCAGCGCCAACATGTAGACGTTGTGGCGCAGGGCGTTCCAGAAGTCGTCGCTTTCCCAGAGCCGCTCGAAGTTGTCCAGACCCACGAACTTGGAGGAGCCCACCAGGCCCGACCAGTCCGTCAGCGAGATCTGGAACGCCTGGATGAACGGTGAGATCACGAAGATCCCGTAGATGATCAAAGGTAGGGCCAGGAAGCCCACGATGAATCGGTATTTGCCGTGTTGCATGTGCTTCCCGGCCCTTCCCCTCTTTCGATGGACTACGTCCGTGTCAGGTCAGCTGGTGCGCTTGAACTTCGTGACGGAGGAGTCCTTGGCGACCTTGTCCGCCTCCGCCTGGGTCTTCTTGATCCAGTCCGCGGCCTTCAGGTCTCCGGTGAGCAGCTGGCCGGTCAAGCCGCCGATCTTCTCGTCGGTGAGAGCCGGGTACCACTCCTGGAGCTGAAGACTGATCAGGTTGGCGCCGGCCGCCTTCACGGCCTTGCTGGCAGAGGCAAGACCAGGAGAGAGCGTCATGCCCTCGGTGGCGTCCTGCACACACGTCAGGGACTTCACCTTGGTGGCGAAGTTCTGCGCGTGCTTCTTGGAGAGCATGATGCGAAGGAGCTCCATGCCGCCAGTGGGGTTCTTGCCCTTGGCCGAAACGATGTACGGCTCGCTGGGCTCACCGCGCAGGGTCGCGGTGGGCATCTTGTCGCCCGTCCCGTCGAAGAGGGCGCCGACCGACATCCCGAAGTCCTTCGGGGTGGTGGGGGCGGCCTCGTTCTCGACCCAGGAGCCGTTGGGGATGAAGACGGCCTTGTTCTTGGTCCAGGCCGTCTGGGACTGGATGTGGGTCAGGCCCTGGCTGCCCTCCAGGAAGTACTTCTTGGCCGCGAGCTCCTCGTAGTGCTCGGCGACCTGCTTGACCGCGTCGTTGTTGGTCCAGGCGTTGGGCTCCAGGTTGTCGATCGCGATCCAGGCGTCCATGCCCCCGATCTTGGCGATCTGACCGAACAGGTTGAAGTGGACGTAGTAGGGGAACTTGCCCGCGTACGTCCACGGCGCGATGCCGGCCTTCTTGATCTCGCCGCAGAGGGTGACCATCTCGTCGAGGGTCTTGGGGTAGGTCCAGCCCTTGTCGTCCAGCAGCTTCTGGGAGTACCAGGTGCCGTAGATGGTGAAGGCGTAGTAGAGCACGTCGAACTTGTCGCCGTGCATCCCCTTCTCCAGGGTGCTCGGGTGGATGACGTCCCGGATCTTCTTGGTCGGGTCGTCCATCGAGGGCGCGTCGAGCAGCGCCTTCAGGTCCTGGAGCTGGCCCTGGCCGGACAGCTTGTTCATGTCGAGGTGGTCGGCGCCGGAGTTGTCGATGACGTCCGGCGGGTTGCCACCGGCGAAGCGCGGGGTGAGCTTCGGGCCGACCTGCTGGGTACCGGTGTGCTTGACCTCGGCCTTGTACTTCGTCTTGTAGTCGGCCTCGGCGTCCTTGGCGTACTGGTCGCCCAGGCCGCCCTTGAAGATGAACGCCTCCAGGGGGGCGCCGTTCTTCACGCCGAGCGGGTTCTCGGCCGAGGTCTCGCCCTTGGGCGCGTCGGTCTTCTTGTCGTTGTCGCCGCCACCACCGGTGGCACAGGCGGAGAGGAAGCCCATCGTGGGAACAGTGATCAGGCCCAGCGCTGCTGAACGCTTGATCACGTCTCGACGGCCGAGGCCCCCATTGTTGTGGGCGGAAGTGGATCCCATGCTCAAGTCCTCGCCTTCATCAGGACTCAGGCGGTGAACCGGTCGCCCGTCCGTGTCGCCTCAGGCGAAGGGCCCCGTTACCGCAGTCAGTTGCTGTGCTTTCCCGAAGGAAAATCAGTGAAGCTCGGGTCGTGCACGATCACAGGTGAGATCGGATCGCGGCAGCAGTGAATAGGCACACTGCTGGCCGGCCCCGTCCCCCCTGACCCGTCAGTGTGTGCGACAGCTGGGCGGGTGCCGATAGGTATAGTCCACTTCACGTCAACGGAGCAAGATCGAAAGCAAGGTTGGTCGGCAGTCTTTCCCGAGTTGAGACCTCGGGGATATCTGACACGCGTGAGCGGCCATTCGAGCACAGCATTCTTCGCGGACCCCCATATTCCGACTGCGACACCGCAGGGACAGGCTTGACATCGCGCAACGCTCAACCCTCTGGCACCGCCCTGTTCCACAATGGACAACGTTGTCTGATCCAACGCCCACCTGGGCGGGCCAAGATTCATTTGATGGCCGAAGCCTGCCGCCCATGGGGCGAGCGGGCGGTCGCGAGGCATGACCAGAGGGGCAATACCCGCCGGTAATGGGGAACTGGGCAGGCGTGATGGCGCTTTCTTCGGGCGCAACGCCGACTCCCGAGATCATCCGGCACGGCAACATTCCACCCCGTTCCAGGTCGATCACCATCCGCTACCCGACGAGCAATGTCCCAATCCCCGGCAGGGCGCACGGAAGCACCATTCGGGGGCAGATGACCCGCTTCCCACGGGGAATTCCGGGCGATATCGACTCATGCACGGAAGGGCCCCGACTCGATGGCGCGTACATGTTATTGAGTCAATGGATCAGACCGATGAAGAATCAAGGCGACATGCGACGATGGCAATCAATTGATCCATATGGTCGAATTTCACTGGTTCGCAATGGTCAGGACAGACATCAGCTGACATAGCCGGCCAACCCTTCGCCGAGGAAGCGTCGAACAAGCCCCGAAGCGACTCCTCGGTCCGGGCGAACGCACTCCCCGCCCGAGACCGCCCAGGCCCGCCCAGGCCCGCCCAAGTACGGCCCGAGACCGGCCCGAGACCGGCCCGAGACCGGTCGAGGTTCGAGAACGCCCAGGCAGCAGGGCCGGAGTTCGACACGAGGGCCGGCCCGATCCCGGACGGGCGAACCGGGAGGGCGCCGACCAACCGGGCCGTCCGACAACGACGTTGGGGGCTGACCACAGGGCGAAGGGCAGGAGACCACTGCACCCGCCCTCGATTTGCCACCTTCCGATCTACCTTGTTGCGGTATCGAACGTGCCCTTGGTCACAACATGGCATCGGGAGGTGACCTAACCGGGCTCCAGACCCTCAAGCCCTATGAGTGCCCCCGTCCCCGGCCCCGAGGTGGATACGACTCATGTCACCAACCCGGTTCGCTTCCCCGCGGAACCGCCGGCGCCCCGCTTCCGGCCGGCGCACGGGCCGGGCCGATGGGACTGGTGGGCCGGGGCGCGGCCGACACCCGCCCGAACGCCGCACCCGGCCCTTCACCGGACCGGTCCTGGCCGGGCTGGCCACCGTGATGGGTACCGGAGCCCTGGTGTGGGGAGCCGCCACGGTGTTGTTCGACCCGTCGGACCCGTCCGCCGACAGCAGTGGCAAGGGCCCTCCGACCGGGACCGATCGCCCTCCGCGCCCCACGGCCGCACCGCTCGCCCCCACCGCGTCCGCTCCGAAGGCCCGCGCCTCCCCCACACCTTCACGTCCGGCGACCTACCGGGAGCAGGGCTCCGGCACCTACACCTGGGCCAAGGGCACCGGCTCTCGCGCCGGCAACGGGGGTCGCCTCATCCGGTACGGAGTGAGTCTGGAGGGCGGCACCAGCCTGAACGTGGACGCGATCGCCGCCGAGGTCGACGGGATCCTGCGGGACCCCCGCGGCTGGACCGGCAAGGGCGAGGCGTCCTTCCAGCGGGTCGACTCACCGCCGTACGACATGTTGGTGCACGTGGCGTCGCCCGCGACCACGGACAAGCTCTGCGGGGCCTGGGGGCTGAACACGCGGGGCCAGGTGAACTGCGCCAACCGCCCCGATCTCGTGGTGAACGTGCGGCGGTGGATAGAGCTCAGCGACCAGTATCCGAACCGGCCCGACGACTACCACGCCCTGATCATCAATCACGAGGTCGGCCATGTCCTCGGCCACGGTCATCGCACCTGTCCGGGAAGCGGTGAGCCGGCACCGGCGATGATGCAGCAGATCAAGGGATTGAAGGGGTGCCGGGCCAACCCCTGGGTGTACGACGGGGAAGGCCGGCTCATCGACGGACCGCCGGCCCCCTGAAGGCCGCGGAGCACTCCCTATATATAGGGGCCCAATCCATCGGGGCCGGGTACGGCGAAGAGCCGCACCCCGCAGTTCGCGAGATGCGGCTCTCAGCTGTGCCGTGGGTCAGCCGCGGATCAGGTTCCGCAGGACGTACTGCATGATGCCGCCGTTGCGGTAGTAGTCCGCCTCACCAGGGGTGTCGATGCGGACGACCGCGTCGAACTCCACACCGGTGTCGGTGGTCACCTTGACCGTGCGCGGGGTGACGCCGTTGTTCAGTTCGGTCACACCGGTGAAGGAGAAGGACTCCTCGCCGGTGAGGCCCAGCGCCTCGGCGGACGCGCCCTCCGGGTACTGGAGCGGCAGCACACCCATGCCGATCAGGTTCGAGCGGTGGATGCGCTCGTAGGACTCGGCGATGACGGCCTTCACACCGAGCAGTGCGGTGCCCTTGGCGGCCCAGTCGCGGGAGGAGCCGGAGCCGTACTCCTTGCCCGCGAGGATCACCAGCGGAATGCCCTGGTCGATGTAGTTGCGGGAGGCGTCGTAGATGAACGCCACCGGGCCGCCCTCTTGCGTGAAGTCGCGGGTGAAGCCGCCCTCGGTGCCGGGTGCGATCTGGTTGCGCAGCCGGATGTTGGCGAACGTACCGCGGATCATGACCTCGTGGTTGCCCCGGCGCGAGCCGTAGGAGTTGAAGTCACGACGCTCGACCTTGTGCTCGGTGAGGTACTTGCCGGCGGGGGTGTCCGCCTTGATCGCACCAGCCGGGGAGATGTGGTCGGTGGTGACCGAGTCACCGAGCTTCGCCAGCACCCGGGCGTCCGCGATGTCCTCGACCGGGGTGGTCTCCATCTGCATGCCCTCGAAGTAAGGGGGCTTGCGGACGTAGGTGGACTCGGCGTCCCACTCGAAGGTGTTGCCGGTCGGGATCGGCAGCGCCTGCCACTGGGCGTCACCCGCGAAGACGTCCTGGTAGGACTTGTTGAACATGTCCTCGCCGATGGCGTTGGCAACGACGTCGTTGACCTCGGCCTCGGACGGCCAGATGTCCTGGAGGTAGACCGGCTTGCCCTCGGTGTCGACACCGAGCGCCTCGCGGGTGATGTCCACCTTCATGGAACCCGCGATGGCGTACGCGACGACCAGCGGCGGGGACGCCAGGTAGTTCATCTTGACGTCCGGGTTGATCCGGCCCTCGAAGTTGCGGTTGCCGGAGAGCACCGAGGTCACGGCCAGGTCGTTCTCGTTGACCGCCTTGGAGACCTCCTCCGGCAGCGGACCCGAGTTGCCGATGCAGGTGGTGCAGCCGTAGCCGACGAGGTTGAAGCCGACCTTGTCCAGGTAGGGGGTGAGGCCCGCCTTGTCGAAGTAGTCGGTGACGACCTTGGACCCCGGGGCGAGCGTGGTCTTCACCCACGGCTTGCGGGTGAGGCCCTTCTCGACCGCCTTCTTGGCCACCAGGGCGGCGGCGACCATGACGTACGGGTTCGAGGTGTTGGTACACGAGGTGATCGCGGCGACGGTGACGGCGCCGTGGTCGATCTCGTACGTCGAACCGTCGGGGGCGGTGACGGTGGTCGGGCGAGTCGGTACGCCGTTCGCCGAAGCCGGAGCGTCGGACGCGGGGAAGGACTCCTTGCCCGCCTCCTCGTCGTCGTCCACGTAGTTGCGGACGTCCAGCGCGAACTGCTGGGAGGCGTTGGCGAGGACGATGCGGTCCTGCGGGCGCTTGGGGCCGGCGATGGAGGGGACGACCGTGGCGAGGTCGAGCTCCAGCTTCTCGGAGAAGTCGGGCTCGGCGGCCGGGTCGAGCCAGAGGCCCTGCTCCTTGGCGTACGCCTCGACGAGCGCGACCTGCTGCTCGGAGCGGCCGGTCAGACGCAGGTACTTCAGGGTCTCGCCGTCGATCGGGAACATGGCCGCGGTGGAGCCGAACTCCGGCGACATGTTGCCGATGGTGGCGCGGTTGGCGAGCGAGGTCGCGGCGACGCCCTCGCCGTAGAACTCGACGAACTTGCCGACGACGCCGTGCTTGCGCAGCATCTCGGTGATGGTGAGCACCAGGTCGGTGGCGGTCGTACCGGGGGTGAGCTCACCGGTCAGCTTGAAGCCGACGACGCGCGGGATGAGCATGGAGACCGGCTGGCCGAGCATCGCGGCCTCGGCCTCGATGCCGCCGACGCCCCAGCCGAGCACGCCGAGGCCGTTGACCATGGTCGTGTGCGAGTCGGTGCCCACGAGCGTGTCGGGGTACGCCTGGCCCTTGCGGACCATGACCGTCCGCGCGAGGTGCTCGATGTTCACCTGGTGGACGATGCCGGTGCCGGGGGGTACGACCTTGAACTCGTCGAAGGCGGTCTGGCCCCAGCGCAGGAACTGGTAGCGCTCGCGGTTGCGGCCGTACTCCAGCTCGACGTTCTGCGCGAACGCCTCGTTGGTGCCGAACTTGTCGGCGATGACGGAGTGATCGATGACCAGCTCGGCCGGGGCCAGCGGGTTGATCTTCGCCGGATCGCCGCCCAGCTCCTTGACGGCCTCACGCATGGTCGCGAGGTCCACGACGCACGGCACACCGGTGAAGTCCTGCATGATCACACGGGCCGGAGTGAACTGGATCTCCTGGCTTGGCTGCGCCTGGGAGTCCCAGCCGCCGAGCGCCCGAATGTGGTCGGCGGTGATGTTCGCGCCGTCCTCGGTGCGGAGCAGGTTCTCCAGCAGCACCTTCAGGCTGTACGGGAGGCGTGCGGAGCCCTCGACCTTGTCCAGCCTGAAGATCTCGTACGACTCGTCGCCCACGCGCAGTGTGCTGCGGGCGTCGAAGCTGTTCGCCGACACGACAGTCTCCTTCATCAATGTGCGCGTACTACGTCCATGCTGCCGCCACGGCTCCTCGCCGATCCGCTAAGGTAGGGCTTAGTTAGGTAACCCTTACCGAGTGGCGGCCCTTGGCACGTCTTCGGCAGATATCTCGATGTCGAGATAACTCTAGTACATCGGTGCGGCTCGGTCATGCCCGGGCGCCCGATGGGCGCGGTGTGCTGTATCACGCATACCCCGATGCAGCCCTCCGTCGCGCCCGGGAGCGCACCAACGCAAGAAGCGGCGCCACCTACGATCACACCAGGTCAGAGCAGATCCAGCACGGCGGCCACCCGTCCCGGCGGCGACGATTCACCATGGCGGGGGCCGAGACCCGCGCACCACGCTGCGACGGAGTCGACTTCCGACGACCATCGAACAGACCGACGGGACCACCGTCCGGGCCGCGGGGCACATCGCCCCCGCGCCCGATCCGAGCCCCATCGGCACACATCACGACCATCACCGTCCATCGTGATGATTGTCCGGATATGAGAGCCATTCAGCGACTTCACGGCAGAAGCCCACCCTGCCCGCCCCTCATGCCCTGGACTCCCCCGAGCCCAACACCGCCCGGCGAACTCTCGACAGGATCCCGAACACCGCCCCCAACACCCGAATGGACCCGCACCGCTTGACGCACGAGCCCTCCCGACGGACCGTCAAACTGCGAGCGGGGCTCGCCGCAAGCTCACCCGAACGCCACCCCCATCGTGCGCTTCATCTCATATCTGAGATAGCCTCCTCCTCATGGCAGACGACTACCTCGTACGTATCGGTAAGCTCATCCGTGACGCTCGGCAGCATCGCGGCTGGACACAGACTCAACTCGCCGATGCTCTCGGCACCAGCCAGAGCGCGGTTAACCGTATCGAGCGTGGCAACCAAAACATCAGCCTTGAGATGATCGCGCGCATCGGCGAGGCGCTGGACAGCGAAATCGTGTCCCTGGGTTACGCCGGCCCGATGCATCTGAGGGTCGTGGGCGGACGTCGTCTGTCCGGAGCGATCGACGTCAAGACGAGCAAGAACGCCTGTGTGGCACTGCTCTGTGGCTCCCTCCTCAACAAGGGCCGCACGGTGCTGCGCCGTGTGGCACGCATCGAAGAGGTCTTCCGTCTGCTGGAGGTCCTCAACTCCATCGGCGTGCGCACCCGCTGGATCAATGACGGCGTGGACCTGGAGATCGTGCCCCCGGCCCAACTGGACCTGGACGCCATCGACGCGGACGCCGCTCGTCGCACCCGCTCGATCATCATGTTCCTGGGACCGCTACTGCACCGGGTGGAGTCCTTCCGGCTGCCCTACGCGGGCGGGTGCGACCTCGGCACCCGCACCATCGAACCGCACATGATCGCGCTGCGTCGCTTCGGGCTCGACATCACGGCCACCGAGGGCCTCTACCACGCACAGGTCGAGCGGACGACCGTCCCCGACCGCCCGATCGTCCTGACCGAACGCGGCGACACCGTGACCGAGAACGCCCTGTTGGCGGCTGCCCGCCATGACGGGGTGACGGTGATCCGCAATGCGTCGTCCAACTACATGGTCCAGGACCTGTGCTTCTTCCTGGAGGCCCTCGGCGTACGCGTCGACGGCGTCGGCACGACGACGCTGACCGTGCACGGCGTGCCGACCATCGACGTCGATGTCGACTACTCGCCCTCCGAAGACCCGGTCGAGGCGATGAGCCTGCTGGCCGCTGCCGTCGTCACCGAATCCGAGCTCACCATCCGCCGGGTGCCGATCGAATTCCTGGAGATCGAACTCGCGGTACTGGAGGAGATGGGCCTCGACCACGACCGCTCCAGCGAGTACACGGCGGACAACGGCCGTACCCGGCTGGTGGATCTGACCGTGCGGCCGTCGAAGCTGGAAGCGCCGATCGACAAGATCCACCCCATGCCCTTCCCGGGCCTCAACATCGACAACGTCCCGTTCTTCGCCGCCATCGCCGCGGTCGCACAGGGCCAGACCCTCATCCACGACTGGGTCTACGACAACCGCGCCATCTACCTCACGGACCTCAATCGGCTCGGCGGTCGACTCCAACTCCTCGACCCCCACCGGGTCCTCGTGGAGGGCCCGACCCGCTGGCGCGCGGCCGAGATGATGTGCCCACCGGCACTGCGCCCCGCCGTGGTCGTCCTGCTGGCGATGATGGCCGCCGAAGGCACGTCCGTGCTGCGGAACGTGTACGTCATCAACCGGGGGTACGAGGAACTGGCGGAGCGGTTGAACTCGGTGGGAGCACAGATCGAGATCTTCCGGGACATCTGACACCACGCCGAAAAGCCGCCGCCGCACCCCATCTGAGCTGCTCATCAGCGAGTCAGACAGGGTGCTGCGGCGTGTGGTGCACCAGGTGAACTCGGTCAGCAGTCCGCCCGGTTGCGTGGGTGGATGGCGAGCCGTCCGGCGTCGCCGTGGCCGGGTCCCGTTCGCCGACCAGGGGGCCACGTCCCGTCCGCCTCAGAGGCGCTCATGAACGGTCGGGGATCAGCTCGGCTGGTCGCCGGTGTACCGGTAGATCTCGCCCCCGCTGTTGATGTGCCACACCGTGCCGTCGACGCCGGCGGCGATGTCGACGGCCGTGCCAGGGATCTTGATCCACGGATTGCCACCGCTGGCGTCGTTGTTGGTGTACCGATAGATGCTGCCGCCGGGGTCGACGCCCCACACGTTCGTCCGCGAGCCCACGGCGATGCGCTTCAGGCTGCCGTTGACGCTCTTCCACGGGTTCGCGACGTCCTGGTCCCCGGTGTACCGGAAGACCTGGTGGCCGGCGTTGACTCCCCACACGGTGCCGTCGGCGCCCGCGCCGATGTCGCTCAGCGCCCCGGGGATCTTGATCCACGGGTTGGCGTCGTGGTTCGTGTACCGGTAGATGGAGTCGGCGGAGTCCACACCCCACACGCTCGTCCGCGAGCCGGCGTCTATGCGGACCAGACTGCCGGAGATGCCCTTCCAGGGGCCGCCGTCCTGGTCCCCCGTGTACCGGTAGATCTGGTTGCCCGCGTTGACCCCCCACACGGTGCCGTCGGCAGCCGCGCCGATATCACTGAGTCCCCCCGGGATGTTGATCCACGGGTTGGCGTCGTAGTTGGTGTACCGGTAGATGGCACTGCCTGCGTTCACACCCCACACCGTCGTCCGGGACCCCGCCGAGATGGCAGTGAGAGTCCCTGCGACCTTCACCCAATCCGCCATGCCAAACACCCTTCCCCGAGCTGTTGTTGTCCCGGTCATCCTGGGTGAAAAGACAGGTCCGCAGAGGGGGCGAATGCTTGCCCTCCCGTACAAGAGCCTGAAAATCGATGTTTCGAGTGACATCGTGTTGTGGGTTGGGAGGGAGCGAGGGGCGCTGCCCCACGCGATTCGACTGGAAGTGTTGTCACCCGTACGAGGTCGTACGAGGGGTAGCCACGCGGGCCGTTTCGTGCTTCTCGCCGGATGTCCCCGTCGATGGGAGCATCCCCGTCGGCCGGGGTGGACGGGGACGTCCGCGACGGCTACCCCCGGGCGAACGGAGGGGCCGGACCCGATCGGGTCGGGTCCGGCCCCCGTGGATCAGACGCGGTCAGCGGCGATCAGCAGGTACTGGAAGGAGCCGTCCCGGTAGGAGTTGATGAACGCCTCCTCGATTCCGGTGACCAGCGACGACGTGGCCCTCAACTCCCAGTAGGGCAGGGTCGCCGCCGTCAGGTCGACGACGGCCTGGGGAACGAGACGGTTGTCGGCCATGGCGCGCAGATACTCACGACGGGAGTGGATGTTGCACTCGAAGTGCGCATTGATCTGCGAGACCCACTTGGACGGCTGCCCGTAGACGGGGTTCCAGCAGCCGGTGATGGTGACGTACCGCCCGCCACGGGCGAGGATCCGCGCGTGTTCGGCGAACAGGTCGTGCAGGTCGACGTACATGCTCGATTCGTTGTTCCAGGAGGCCGTGGCCTGCCCGGTGGCGAAGGGCATGTTCAGCATGTTGCAGACCTGGGCCCGTACGGACTTCTCGTAGTCGAGTTCACGGGCGCGCTCATTGGCGAAGTCGGCCTGCTTGGCCGAGAGCGTGACTCCTTCGACCTGGCAGCCGAAGCGCTGGTGGGCCATGACCATCGAGCCGCCCCGGCCACAGCCGGCGTCGACGAGTATGTCGTCCTGCTGGACCGGGCCGAGGTGGTCGAGGAGCACTTCGGTCTGGGCGGACTCCAGTCGGTGCAGTTCGGCGATCAGACGCTGTTCGTGGCCAAGTGCATCGGGGTCGCCGAGGGCTGCCCGGTCGACGTCGCCGATGCCGTAGTGGTGGTGGTAGAGGCCGTCGACGTCGCCGAGCCGCAGGTTGACGGGCCTGGCCTCGTGGTTCCAGTAGCGGGCGATGTCGCCCTGGTAGGGCGTTGCGGGTGCGGGGATGACGCTCTCACGGGGGGCGGTCAGTTCAGGCATGGTCACGGACGGTTTCCTTCCTCACCAGAAGTCCGGCAGGCTGTAGCGATAGGTGTTGTTCTGGTGCCAGTGGTGATTGCCGTCAACCCACACGGCGACGCCGCGCAGGAAGCGCACCAGGTCGGGCAGCGGGCAAGAGGCGGCCAGGGCGACCGACTCGGCCTCGAACTCGTGCATCAACTCGTTGTGGATCTCCACTGCCTTGAGGTAAGCGTCCTTGTTGGAGCACTTCTCTCGTTCGGCGATCACCACGGGCAGGTTCAGATGCCGGCCCGGGCTGTCCAGTTCCTTGGTGTACGAGTAGAGGTCGTTGACGATGGTGGTGGCGTTGGAGGCGAGTGCGATCACCCGCTGGAGAGCCGGCTGGGCGTGCAGGTCCGCCGGTAGTTCGTAGCCGCCGACCGTGTCGGTGATGGTGGGGCAGGGGCGGAAGTTGTTGAACTGGCGCATCGCCAGGTACTCCCACACCTCGGGGATATGATCGGTCTGGTCCCAGGCCGCCTCGGCGAGGTACCCGAGGTGCAACCGGGCCATGTCGTGCCGGAACCGGTCCGCCTGGGAGGGGGTGGCTGCCTTGAGGAAGTGCTCCATCGCGGAGTGGTACGCGCGTCGGGGGGCGTCCGCCCCGAGCGACCCCTCCCACGCCGGCGCGTACTCCCGTGCGGTGTGCAACGGGTCGAGGGCCGTGTGGGCCAGCAGCAGCCGCCCGCCGAGTCCGACCGGCGAGCCTCCGTGATCCTCGCAGTAGACGTCGTCGACGGCGTTCTCGGCGACCATCAGTCGGGCGGCGACCAGCACGTGGTCGGTGGTGGGGGCGTCCGGGTGACAGACCGTCATATAGCGCCCCACACCGAAGCCGTCGAATTCCTCCTCCCACTCAGGGGGGTAGAGCTCGACCTCGTCGATCGCCCATTCCTTGACCCGGCGGCCGACCTCGGCCGTCCGCACGGGATCGGGTTCCGGTACGGGATGGTGGTACAGGCCCGGAACGGGACGGCCGCCCCCGGGCGGTTCCGCGGTCCTCGTCGGGTAAAGCCCCGACGTGCCCAGACCGGTCGGGCCGCGCAGAATCCGGCTCAGGGCATCGGCACTCATGGTCGCAGCACTACTCCTCGCGTGAAGCGGTCTGTCCTTCGGGCCGCCGGCCTGCGGCGGGCGCTGCCACCGCAGGTCGGGCCGCCGCCAGTCCGGTGTAGGACATGGGGAACCGGCACCGCCGGGCTCCCCCTGCGGCGGCGCCCGGGGAGCCGACCGGCGGAGGCGGCCGTCCGGGCGGACTCGATCGAGTGGGCTCAGTCAGTACGCGCCAGTCCTCGACACGGACTGAGCAGGTACGGACTGAGTCGGTACGGACTGAGTCGGTACGGACTGAGTCGGTACGGACTGGTCGGTGCGGGCTCAGTCGGTACGGGCGATCTGGACGTTCTCCAGCACGCCGAGTGCATCGGGCACCAGGACGGCGGCGGAGAAGTAGGTGGTGACCAGGTAGGAGATGATCGCCTGCTCGTCGATGCCCATGAACCGCACCGAGACACCGGGCTCGTACTCGTCGGGAAGACCGGTCTGGTTGAGCCCGATCACGCCCTGGTTGTCCTCGCCCGTCCGCATCACCAGGATCGAGGTGGTGTTCTCCTTGCTGATCGGGATCTTGTTGCACGGCAGGATCGGCACCCCGCGCCAGGCGGGCACCTGCTGCCCCCCGACGTCGACGTGGTCGGGGTAGAGACCGCGGGCGTTGAACTGGCGGCCGATGGCGGCGATGGCCTTGGGGTGGGCGAAGAAGTACTTGGAACCGCGGCGGCGGCAGAGCAGTTCGTCGAGGTCGTCCGGGGTCGGCGGGCCGGAGTGGGGCTGGATCCGCTGGTTGAAGGCCGCGTTGTGGAGCAGCCCGAACTCGCGGTTGTTGACCAGCTCGTACTCCTGGCGCTCGCGCAGGGCCTCTACCGTGAGCCGTAGCTGCTGCTCGGTCTGGTTCATCGGCTTGTTGTAGAGGTCGGCGACGCGGGTGTGGACCTTCAGTACGGTCTGTGCGAGGGAGAGTTCGTACTCCCGGGGGTTGAGCTCGTAGTCCACGAAGGCGCCGGGGAGCTCGAACTCTCCGGTGTGGCCGGCGGACATGGCGATCTCCGCCTCGCCCCGCTGGTTCTGCCGTTGTGTCGACAGCCCGCGGAACTCCTGGAGATGTGCTTCCAGCGCCGGCGATCCGGCGACCACGGAAGCGAAGTCGGAGCGGGAGAGGGTGAGCAGGGTCCCGGAGGTCCTGGCCACGGCGGTGTACTCCCAGATGGCGTCCGGGTCGAGCAGTGCGTCCTGGCCGAACCGGTCGCCGTCCGCGACCACGCCGGTCACGTTCTCGTCGCCGTACGGGCCGGTGGAGATCTTCTCGATCCGGCCGTGGGCCACGAGATGAATGCTTTCGGCAGGGGAGCCCCGCTCGACCAGCACTTCGCCCTCGCGGAAGTCGCGCTGCACGCACCGACCCGCGATGGTGGTCAGCACCTCGTCGTCGTCGAGACCCCTGAGCAGTGCCAGTTCGCCGAGCTCGCGCGGAATGACCCGGACCTCGGCCCCGTCCTGAATGAACTCGATCCGGCCGTCGCCGACCGTGTAGGTCAGACGGCGGTTCACGCGGTAGGTGCCGCCGGAGACCTGCACCCAGGGGAGCGTCCTGAGCAGCCAGCGGGAGGTGATCTCCTGCATCTGCGGAACGGACTTGGTCGTGGTGGCGAGGTTGCGGGCCGCCGCGGTACTGAGGCTGCTCTGGGGACGCGGTTCTTCACGCGCTTCCTGGCTGGTCTCCACGGTCACGGGCAGGGCTCTCCTTCACAGAGGCGGTCATGGCGGCGCACGTCCGCTGCGAAGCGACGCGGCGAACGGTGGGTGCGGAAATGAGGTGAGGTGGGGTGGGGCGTCCCCGACCACCAGAACCGTAGGCGCAGCCTCCCCGCCCGGACCATCGAGAGGCATGATCACTCCCTCGATGCAGTGAACTTGTCCCATGAGACGTTTATCCCGTCGGTGGTCGTCACGCACCGGGTTCGAACAGGCGGAACGGTGTCGGCTCCCGGCCGCTCGGCACGGGTCCGGGCGCGGGAATGGACCGGCCCTCACCCACCGCCCGGGGTCATGCCGCCCTTCAACCGCTCCAGGTCGGACGCCCTGACCTGGATCACCAACAGGGCGATGACGGCGGCCACCGCGGTGAAGATCGCCGCCATGATGAAGGACGAGGAGATTCCGGAGGCCAGTACCTGGTTCGCCCAGGACGTCGGTAGTTCACCGGTCCGCTGGAAGGTCAGACGTTCGGCGGGGGTCGCCTGCCGGAGGAACTCGGGGATGACCTCATCGGCCTTGTTGCGGCTCGCGGTGCCGAACACCGTGACCAGGATCGACAGTCCCAGTGAGCCGCCGACCTGCTGCATCGCGTTCAGCAGCCCGGACGCGGCCCCGGACTCCTCACGGGACACCCCCGAGACGGCCATCAGCGTCAGGGAGACGAACTGCATGCCCATGCCGAGGCTGAAGACGAGCATCGGCCCCAGCACGCTGCCGAGGTAGGTGGAGTGCACATCGACCTGGGTCAACCAGCCCAGTCCCACCGCTGCCAGGATCGCGCCGGTCACCATGAAGGGCTTGGGCCCGTACTTCGGCAGGAGTTGTGAGGTCACGCCGGCTCCGACGGCGATCACGGCGCTCACGGGGAGGAAGGCGAGACCCGCCATCAGGGGGCTGAAGCCCAGGACGTCCTGGACGAAGAGGGTCAGGAAGAAGAACATGCCGAAGATCGCCGCAGCCAGGCTGAGCATGATCCCGTAGGTGCCGGCACGGTTGCGGTCGGCGAACATGTGCAGGGGTGTGATCGGTTGCCGCGAGCGCTTCTCCACCATGATGAACACGGCGAGGAGGACGACCGCCGCCACGAACGACCCGATGGTCAGGGCGTCGCGCCAACCTTCCTGTGCGGCGCGGATGAACCCGTACACCAGGGCGACCATGCCCAGGGTCGATGTGAGCGCGCCCGCCACGTCGAAGTGGCCCGAGTGGCGTTCGGACTCCCGGATGTAGCGGGGCGTCACCGTCAGGATGAGCAGGGCGATCGGTACGTTCACGAAGAACACCCAGCGCCAGTCCAGCCACTCCACGAGCATTCCGCCGGCCAGGAGTCCGATGGCGCCGCCGCCCGCGGAGACCGCGGCGAAGACACCGAAGGCCCGGTTCCGTTCAGGTCCCTCACGGAACGTCGTGGTGATGAGCGCGAGTGCCGTGGGAGAGGCGATCGCACCGCCGACTCCCTGGAGGGCTCGCGCGGCCAGCAGTTGCCAGGAGTTCTGGGAGAGACCACCGAGCAGGGAGGCCAGTGCGAAGAGCGCAACGCCGAACATGAAGACGCGCCGGCGGCCCAGGATGTCGCCCACCCGTCCGCCGAGCAGCAGGAGACCGCCGAAGGTGAGCGTGTAGGCGTTGACGACCCAGGCGAGGCTGGTCGTCGAGAAGTCCAGCGCGCTCTGGATGTGCGGGAGCGCGATGTTCACGATGGTGATGTCGAGGACCACCATCAGTTGACAGGAGGCGATGACGAGAAGGGCTATGCCCTGGCCGCCACCCTTCGCCGGGGCGGTGGCCGTGGAGGTGGTGGGTGCCGGTCGGGGGGTCGTCATGGCGCATCGTGCCCTCACGGGAGGGTGAGCGGACGGGACCGTCCGCCAATACACCCATCGACCGTAAGCCCGGTCCCCATCCCCCACCAGTCGATCAAGATCTGTTGCCCGGACAGAAGGAATCCGCTGGTGGCAGCGGTACAGAAGACATCTCGACGGTGCCGACGCGCGGTGCCGCACCCGGGTCGGCAAACTCCCGGTACGAACGACCGCGGGCCCTACAGTGATCGAGTGGTCGACCAGCACACCCCCCATTCCCTGCTTGTCACCTTCTACGCCGCCTACGGACGCGAGGGGCCGAGCCCCCTCCCCGTCACCCGACTGCTGCGGCTCCTCGCCGCCCTCCAGGTGGACGCGCCCTCGGTGCGCTCCTCCCTCTCCCGACTCCAGCAGCGCGGACTGCTCCTCCCCGAACGGGACGCTGAGGGAGCTGAGGCCCATGTCCTCTCGGCCCAGGCGCTTCAACTGCTCGACGACAGCGACAGCCGGATCTACGACCGGCACACCCCGAGATTGGCCGACGGCTGGGTGCTCGCGGTCTTCTCCGCGCCGGAGCCGGAGCGCCACCATCGCCATCTGCTCCGCTCCCAACTGGAACGGCTCGGCTTCGGGTCCCCGGCTTCGGACGTCTGGATCGCCCCGGCGCGCCTGTACGAGGAGACCCGGCACACGCTGCGCCGCCGCCAACTCGATCCCTACGTCGAACTCTTCCGCGGGGAACACCTGGGGTTCGCCGCGACGGCGGAGGCGGTGGCGAACTGGTGGGATCTGGCTGCGATCGCCAAACAGCACCAAGCGTTCCTGGACGAGCAGGAACCGGTGTTGCGGAAGTGGTCGGCGGAACGGGTGGCGACACCGCAGGAGGCGTACCGGGACTATCTGCTGGCCCTGGACTCCTGGCGCCGACTGCCGTACGTGGATCCCGACCTGCCGATCGAGTTGCTCCCCGTCGGATGGCCGGGGGGACGGTCCGTCGAGGTGTTCGCCGCCCTGCACGAATTGTTGCGTGACACCGGGGCGTTCTTCGTGGATGCCTAGGTCGTGTGTGCGCCGTCGACGCCCCGCGCCCGCCGGTGATGCTCTACCGGCGGGCGCGAGGCGTTCTGCTAGCGGATGCGCCGGCGGAAAGGGGCGCGTCGACGGTTGTGAACCGCGTTACTTCACTTCTTTGAGGAGCCCGCTCTTCACATTGAAGACGAATCCGCGAACGGCATCCGTGTGGGGGACGAAGGGGTCGACCTTGATGCGTCGAACCGATTGCCGGACGTCATCATCCAGATCGGTGAACGCCTCCGGAGCCCAGTGCGGCCGAATTCCTTCTTCCTTTTCGATCTCCCGCTTGAAATCATCGTCGGTAAAGGTGAGCATTCCGCAGTCGGTGTGGTGGATCAGCATGATCCTCCGGGTGCCGAGCAGTCTCTGGCTGATGACGAGCGAGCGGATGGTGTCCTGCGTGACGACGCCTCCGGCGTTCCGGATCACATGGGCGTCACCTTCCTGAAGCCCCAACAGCGCGAAGATGTTGAGCCGCGCGTCCATACAGGCGACCACGGCCAGGCGCCGCGCGGGTGGTAGTGCGAGCGGCCCACCAAAGGACTGCGCGTACGCCTCGTTGTTCACCACGTATTCATCGGTCACGGACATGTTCTTCCCTCACCTTACGAGTCCCCCGAGAGCACTTCATGCCCCCGTCGCCAGGCAGCCTAACGATCGCGAATTCGAACAGGAAAGTCCCTTCACCCATTGCCCACGGAAGAAATCCGAAAGAAATAGTCAGCTTATCTACGAATGAGTGTACGAAATTCTGTTTACTTGCCTGGGGCGCACGGGGGTAGGCGTGTGGCGGGGTCGTGGCCGTGTTGCGGTCGTGGCGCGGCTCCTGACCGGACGGGAAGCCGGCCGGTCGAAGGCCCGAGGGAGCTTCCGTACCCGGAAGCCGAGCGACCGCCTCCTGGCCATCCGGCCAGCCCGTCATGACGATCGAGAAATGGATCCGCTGTGTCCCCTGTGTCCGGCCCGGCCTCCTGGCGCATCGCCCTGCCGCACACGGCGGCGGCGGTGCCCATGGCGCGTGCCCTCATCCGTACGGCGTGGGCCGACCTGACGGCGGCTGCGGATTGCGCCACGGCGGAACTGCTCACGGCGGAGTTGGTGGCGAACGCGGTGGAACACACCCCCGATGCACGCCCCATTGCGCTCGTCGTCCACCGGGTATCCACGGGGTGGCGGGTGGAGGTGCACGACGGTGGCCCGATGCTGCCGGGGCAGCCGCCCGCTCACGCGGGCCAGCCCGTTGCCCCGTGGTGCGAGAACGGCCGCGGGCTGCTGCTGGTCAGGGCGCTCAGTTCGGACTGCGGGCAGCGGCCGACGGCGGAGGGCAAGGCCATGTGGTTCTCCCTGCGGATGCCGGAGTAACCCACAACCCCGGCGGCGACGGTCGGGGGTCCACCGCAGGCGGGTACGACGGAGGGGGCAGGGACCCGGTCGTACCGTTGGTCTCTCCCATTTCAGGGTGAAACGCCAGGGGAAGACGGCCTCTCACGGTCGGTACTGGCGTCGAGACCGCTCAGTATCAGATCGGTCAACGCGGTGACCGCCTCACCGTCCGTTGCCCGTTCCCGGTTCAGCTCGGTGGCGATCGCCTCGGCCGCACCCAGCAAGCCGACGCACCGCAGCCGGAGGGCTTGGGGCGCGAGGCCGGAGTAGGGCAGCAGCGCGGTGGCCATCAGGTCCACGTAACCGTCGGTCAACTCGTGCCGGATCGCCTCCATTTCCGGGTTCCCTTTCAGCGCAGCGGAAACGGCGCCGAGTTCCGGCATGTCGGTGGCGCAGGCGAAGTAGGCGGTGCTGATGACGCGGGCGACCTCGCCGGCACCGGGTACGGCGTCCCGCAACGCCCGCGTGATCGCGGCCCGGTGACGTTCGTCGAGTCGTCGGTGGAGCGCGAGCAGCAGACCGGGGCGAGTGGCGAAATGGTCGTAGGCGATCGGTCTGCTCACCCCGGCTTCCTCGGCGAGGGTGACCAGGGTCAGGCCATCGGCGCCCTGAGTGCGCACGATCGCCACGGCGGTGTCGAGCAACTGCTCCCGCCTGGCCTGCTTGGACAGGCGGGTCGATGTGGTGGCCATGGCCCTCCCTTGCGTTCTCCCTCCAACCTAAGCTACAAAACGTAGGCTACAAAATGTAGCTTCATGGATGTGAGGGGGATTCACCGTGGAACAGCCGGAATCGGTACTGATCTTGGGTGGTACGGGCCAGGCGGGCACGGGGGCCGCCGCCCTCCTGCGCCGATGGCACCCGGCACTGCCGCTGACCATCGCGGGTCGCGACCTCGATCGCGCCCAGCGGGTGGCCGACGAACTCGGCGCGGCAACGGCCGTAGCCATCGATCTGCGGCGCAGTGATCTCGGCCTCCCGGTCGACCGCCGCCACTCGGCGGTGGTCGCCGCCCTCTGGGACGACCGCCTGCACGGGCTGCGCTATGCGCAACATCGCGGGCTGCCATACCTCAGCATTTCCAGCGGCCTGGTGGACATCGCGCCGGAGGTCGTCGCGGGCGCCGCACAGGCAAACGCCTCGCCGATCCTGGTGGCCAGCCACTACTGCGCAGGTACGGTCGCCCTCGCGGCACTGCACACAGCCCGGCGATACGACCGGATCGACACCATCCGCATCAGTGCCGTACTGGACGAACTGGACACCGGTGGTCCCGCGGGGATAGCCGATCTGCAGCGGTGGTCCACTGCCACCACGGCGGGGCTCGTGCGCCGGGACGGCGTCTTCACCTGGGTCACCGGACCCGACGCACAGGCGGATGTGCGCAGCACAGACGGAACCGATCTGCCCGGCCAGAGCATCGCCATCCTCGACGTACCCAGCCTCGCCCTCGCGACGGACGCGCCCAACGTCCGCTTTGACTTCGCCGTCGGCGAATCCGCGGGCCGACGCCGTGGCGGACCCGCTTCCTTCGAAGTCCGGATCGACATCGAAGGAACAGACCGAGGGGGTGCACCGATCGGTACGAGCCGCTACCTGGTCCACCCGGCAGGGCAACGCCCTGTGACCGCAACCGGCATCGCCCTCGGCGTCGAGCGATTGCTCGGGCTGCGCGGCGAAGCCCCCGCACCCGGCATCCACACCCCCGAGGCGCTGATCGACCCGGCCTATGCGGTCGAGCGGATGGCAGAGACCGGCGCCGCCTTCATCACCGCGCCCCGCGACAGCTAAGCACCAGGAACCCGGGCAGGGACCGCTTCAGGCACGAACCGTTTCAGTCGGGCAGCGTTCCCGGTGCGGCGAGGGTGGCCACCAGCACCGCCTTGATCGTGTGCATCCGGTTCTCCGCCTCGTCGAAGACGACCGAGTGCTCCGATTCGAAGACCTCGTTGGTGACTTCGAGCTCGGTCAGCCCGTACCGCTCGTGGATCTCCCGGGCGACCGTGGTGTCGAGGTCGTGGAAGGCCGGGAGGCAGTGCATGAACTTGACGTCGGGATTGCCGGTGCCACGCAGAACGTCCATGGTCACGGCGTAGGGGGCGAGGGCCTTGATCCGCACGTCCCAGATCTCCTTGGGCTCCCCCATGGAGACCCAGACGTCAGTCGCCACGAAGTCCACCCCGCGGGCCCCTTCGGCAACGTCCTCGGTGAGGGTCAGTCGAGCTCCGCTGACCTCGGCGATGGCCCGGGCACGGGCGATGATCTCCTCGGTCGGCCAGAAGGACCGGGGCGCGACGATGCGTACGTCCATGCCGAGCAGCGCGCCGGTCACCAGATAGGAGTTCCCCATGTTGAACCGGGCGTCGCCGAAGTAGGCGAAGACGATCTCGTTGAGCGGCTTGGGGCAGTGCTCGGTCATCGTCAGCACGTCAGCCAGCATCTGAGTCGGGTGCCAGACATCGGTGAGGCCGTTGTAGACGGGCACTCCGGCGAACTCGGCCAGCTGCTCCACGGTGGCCTGTGCGTCCCCACGGAACTCGATCGCATCGAACATCCGGCCGAGGACGCGCGCGGTGTCCTTGGCCGACTCCTTGCGTCCGATGTGCGAACTCGCGGGATCGATGTACGTGGTGGTGGCCCCTTGGTCCGCCGCCGCCACTTCGAAGGCGCAGCGCGTACGCGTCGACGCCTTCTCGAAGATCAGCGCGATGTTCTTCCCACCGAGGAGCCGCACCTCGGCACCGGCCCGCTTGGCGGCCTTGAGCCGGGCGGACAGTTCGATCAGACCGCGAAACTCCTCGGCCGTGAAATCCAGCTCCTTGAGGACGTGGCGGCCTGCGAGATGTATCGCCATGGTGGGTGCTCCTGCGTCGCGAATGCGGTGAAGTTGGAAGTGTATACGAAGCCATGCATTGCTATACAGATGTGGGTCGGGTCCGTTCGAGACACCCTGAAGCATCCGGGGGCGCGGGCCCCACCGTTCGCGCCCCTGACAACCTCGGCGAACGGTCAGACGGCGGCGCGCTCCACCGGGCAGCTCATACAGCGCGGACCGCCTCGACCCCGTCCCAGTTCGCTCCCCGGGATCTCGATGACCTCGATGCCCTGTTTGCGCAGATGCGTATTGGTTGTGACATTGCGCTCGTACGCGACCACCACCCCCGGCTCCACCGCCAGGACGTTGCAGCCGTCGTCCCACTGCTCGCGCTCCGCCGAGTGCACGTCCTGGGTCGGGGTCAGCACCCGGATCTGGGTGAGGCCGAGCGCCGCGGCGATGGCGCTGTGCATCTGCTCGGGCGGATGGTCGCTCACCTTGAGTGCCTGCGGCCCCTCGGCCGGTTCGATGGTGTACGAGCGGAGGTTCCCCAGCCCCGCGTACTGGGTGAACGTATCGCCGTCGATCATCGTCATCACGGTGTCGAGGTGCATGAACGCACGCCGCTTGGGCATGTCGAGCGCCACGATCGTACGGGCGGAACCGGCCGCGAACAGCCCGCGGGCCAGCATTTCCACCGCCTGCGGGGTGGTGCGCTCGCTCATCCCGATCAGCACCGCACCATTGCCGATGACCAGGACGTCACCGCCCTCGATCGTGGACGGATAGTCGTCCTGCCCCTCCGACCAGTGGTGGAAGGCGCCGGCCTGCGCACCGGTGAAGAGGGGGTGGTACTTGTAGATCGCCTCGAAGTGGACCGTCTCCCGTTGTCGGGCGGGCCACCGCATGGCGTTGATGGAGACCCCGTCGTAGATCCAGGCGGAGGTGTCACGGGTGAAGAGGTGATTCGGCAACGGGTCGAGCAGGAAGTCGTCGAGGTCCATCGCGTGGAAGCGGACGGACGTCGGCTCGGGATGACCGGCGAGGAACTCCCGCTTGGTCATCCCGCCGACCAGTGCCTCCACCAGATCGGCCGTCGGAAGCTCGTCGAAGGCGGCCCGCAGGTGGTCGGTGGCGAGCGGACCGTACTCCTTCTCGTCGAAGACGCGGTCCAGGACCAGCTTCCTGGGCTCGGGGATCTCCAGGGACTCCCGCAGGAGATCCCCGAAGAGATGGACCTCGACGCCCCGGTCGCGCAGTATGTCGGCGAAACCGTCGTGTTCCTGGCGGGCCCGGCGGACCCAGAGCACGTCGTCGAAGAGAAGCGCGTCCTTGTTGCTGGGCGTCAGACGCTTCAGCTCCAGGTCGGGGCGGTGCAGAATGACCCGGCGCAGCCGCCCGGCCTCGGAGTCGACTCGAAATCCCATGTCCACATCCTCACCGCGCGACGCCCACTTCACTCGGAGAACTGCCGGAACATCCCGGGGCGGGTAGCCGGGGCGCGGGGTGCCCGGAAGGGATCGGTGCTGATCCTCCGGGCACCCCGGGCCCGCGCCGATCACAGCCGGGGGTCCACCGGCTCCGACTCCAGGGCCAGCACGGCGAAGACCGCCTCGTGGACCCGCCACAGGGGCTCGCCGTCAGCCAGTCGATCCAGTGCTTCGAGTCCCAGCGCGTACTCCCGGAGCGCCAGGGACCGCTTGTGGTTCAAGAAGCGGTGACGCAGACGCTCCAACTGGTCGGGGCGGGTGTACTCGGGACCGTAGATGATCCGCAGGTACTCCCGGCCGCGCACCTTGATGCCCGGCTGCACGAGTCGCCCCTTGCCGTCGCGGACCAGGGCCTGGAGCGGTTTGACGACCATGCCCTCCCCGCCGCGGCCGGTCATCTCCAGCCACCAGTCCACACCCGCCCGTACCGAGTCCTCCTCGCCCGTGGCCACGATCAGGCGACGGGTGATCTGGAGCAGACCGGTGGAATCGTGCTCCACCAGTCGGTCCAGCCAGCCCAGTTGGACGTCGTGCGGCTCGGCCGCAAGAGAGCGACCACGCGACGCCAGGATCTGGAACGGGGCCAGGCGCACCCCGTCGAGACCGTCCGTCGGCCAGCAGTAGCGCCGGTACGCCGTCGTGAACGCCGCCGCATCCGCGGCACGCTCCCGCTGCGTCGCCAGGAGTCCGTCAACCGCGATGCCCCGCTTGACGGCCGACTCCAGGACCCGGGTGGCCGCCGGAAAGACGGCCGCGGATGCGGCGCCGACCGCCGCGTACTGGGAGCGCAGCAGCCCGGACGCCTTCAGCGACCAGGGCATCAACTCGGCATCGAGGAGGAGCCAGTCGGTGTCCAACTCCGCCCAGAGCCCGGCCGCCGCAACCGCGGTGCGCAGTCGGTCGAGGATCTCCTCGATGACGTTCTCGTCGTCGAAGAAGGGGCGGCCCGTGCGGGTGTAGATCGTCCCCGAGGGGCCGTCGACGCCGAACCGCTCCCGCGCCGCCGCGGCGTCCCGGCAGACCAGGACCACGGCACGCGAGCCCATGTGCTTCTCCTCGCACACGACCCGGGCCACGCCGTCCGCCCGGTACTGGGCGAACGCCTCCACCGGATGCTCCAGATATCCCTCTTCCTTCGAGGTCGCGGTCGGAGCCATCGTCGGCGGCAGATAGGGCAGCAGTCGAGGATCGACGGCGAAGCGGCTCATCACTTCCAGCGCCGCCGCGGCGTTCTCCTCGCGCACACCGATCCGAGCGAGGTGGCGCGTCTCCACCACCCGTCGCCCGTGCACGTCGGCGAGGTCCAGCGGGCGGCCCTCACGACTGCCCGGAGCATCGGTGAGCAGCGGTCGAGCCGGTTCGTACCAGACCTGTTCGGCCGGTACGTCGACGAGCTCGCGCTCCGGCCAGCGCAGCGCGGTCATCTTCCCGCCGAAGACCGCGCCCGTGTCCAGACAGATGGTGTTGTTGATCCAGGACGTGTTGGGGACGGGGGTGTGGCCGTAGACCACCGCCGCCCGGCCGCGGTAGTCCTCAGCCCACGGGTAGCGCACGGGCAGGCCGAACTCGTCGGTCTCCCCCGTGGTGTCCCCGTACAGGGCGTGGGACCGGACCCGGCCGGAGGTGCGGCCGTGGTACTTCTCGGGCAGTCCTGCGTGACACACGACCAGCTTGCCGCCGTCGAGGACGTAGTGGCTGACCAGCCCCTCGATGAACTGGGCCACCTGGTCGCGGAAGGCGGGGTCGAAGGCGTCCTCCCGGTCCAGCTGCTCAATGGTCTCGGCGAGCCCGTGGGTGTGCTGGACCTTTCGGCCCTTGAGGTAGCGACCGAGCTTGTTCTCGTGGTTTCCGGGCACGCACAGGGCGTTCTGCGAGGCCACCATGGACATCACGCGCCGCAGCACACCGGGGCTGTCGGGCCCGCGGTCGACGAGGTCTCCGACGAAGACGGCCGTACGGCCCTCGGGGTGCACCCCGTCGACATAGCCGAGCTTGCCGAGCAGGGTCTCCAGTTCGGAGCTGCATCCGTGGATGTCGCCGACGATGTCGAACGGTCCGGTGAGATGACGGAGGTCGTTGTAGCGGCGCTCCAGCACGACGCGTGCCGACTCGACCTCGGCGGCGCTGCGCAGGATGTGCACCTTGCGGAAGCCCTCGCGCTCCAAACCGCGCAGCGATCGGCGCAGTTCGCGCTGGTGGCGTCGGATCACCCGAGGGTCCATCCCGGCCCGGTCGGGGCGCAGCGCATTGCGCTCGGCGCAGACCGCTTCCGGCAGGTCGAGGACGATGGCGATGGGCAGCACGTCGTGCTGGCGCGCCAACTGCACCAGTTGGCGCCGGCTCTCGGACTGCACGCTGGTGGCGTCGACGACGGTGAGGCGCCCGGCGGCAAGGCGTTTGCCCACGATGTAGTGGAGGACGTCGAAGGCGTCGCCGCTCGCGCTCTGGTCGTTCTCGTCGTCGGCCACCAGGCCGCGGCAGAAGTCGGACGAGACGATCTCGGTCGGCTTGAAGTGCTCGCGGGCGAAGGTGGACTTGCCGGAGCCGGTGGCACCGATCAGGACCACGAGGGAGAGATCGGTGACGGGGAGCTCCCGGCGCGGGAGCGTTCCGGTGCTGTCGGTCGTCGTGGTCATGCGGCCTTCGCCTCCTTCGCGCTGTCGGCCTGCTCGTGGGTGCCGGTGCTCCCGGTTCGCGATGCGCTCTCCGAGCCGCCGGCGGTGGTGTGGTCCTCGGGTGGCGGGGTGCCACCGTTCGGCTTGTCCGAGCGAGTGAAGACCGCCATCTGGGTGGGCGGCCCGACCTCGGGGTCATCAGGCCCCACGGGGGTGAAGGTCGCCTCGTAGCCGTTCCGTTCGGCGACCCGAACGGCCCAGGCGCGGAACTCGGCGCGCGTCCACTCGAACCGGTGGTCACCGTGGCGCACATGACCTGCGGGCAGGGACTCCCAGCGGACGTTGTACTCGACGTTCGGCGTGGTCACCAGGACCGTCGCCGGGCGGGCGGCACCGAAGACCGCGTACTCCAGGGCGGGGAGCCGAGGGAGGTCGAGGTGCTCGATGACCTCGCTGAGCACGGCCGCGTCATAGCCGGTGAGCCGTTTGTCGGTATAGGTGAGGGAGCCTTGGAACAGCTTGATCCGGGCCGCCTGACGCTCGCTCATCCGGTCCAGCTTCAAGCGCCGTTCGGCGATCGTGAGCGCGCGTACGGACACGTCCACTCCGACGATCTCCGTGAAGCGCACGTCCTTGTGGAGCGCCTGCACCAACTGGCCCTGTCCACAGCCGAGGTCGAGCACACGGGTCGCGCCCGCGTTGCGCAAGGCTTCCAGGACGGCGTCCCGGCGCTGCTCGGCGAGCGGTACCGGCTTCTCCTCCGTGTCGGTCGACTCGTCCACCGCATTGTCGACGTCCTCGACCTGGAGGTCGTCTGCTTCAGCCAGTCGAACCAGTTCGAGGCGTTCCATCGCCTGTCGGGTCAGCCCCCAGCGTCGGGAGAGATAGCGACTGGTGATCAACTTCTGCTCCGGGTGGTCGGCGAGCCAGCCGTCTCCCGCCCGCAGCAGCTTGTCGACCTCGTCCGGGGACACCCAGTAGTGCTTGGCGTCGTCGAGGACGGGGAGCAGGACATAGAGCTGCCGCAGTGCGTCGACCAGCCGTAGTTCTCCCTCCAGAACCAACTGGACGTACCGTGAATCGCCCCATTCGGGGAACGTCTCGTCAAGGGCGACCGGCAGCGCCTGCACGCTCCAGCCGAGCGGGCGGAACAGCTTCTCGACCAGCTCCGGGCCGCCTCTGGCGGGGAGTGCGGGCACCTCGATGCGCAGGGGCAGAGGAGCCTCGGCCCGCTCGGGGCGCGCGGCGCACACTCCGCGCAGCGCGCTGCTGAACACCGCGCTCAAGGCGACGGCCAGCAGCGAGGAGGCCGCGTAGGGGCGGTCGTTCACGTACTGCGCAAGGGCGGCGTCGGGTGCACCACCCCTTCCCTTGCCCTTGCCGCGCCGCACCAGAGCCACCGGATCCACTTCCAGCAACAGTGCGGCGGTGCACCGCTCGACGGACGCCTCGGAGTAGAAGACGTGCGCCGTGCCGTACGAGGTGGAGAACGTCTGCGCCTTGTCCGGATGCTTGTGGAGCAGAAAGCCGAGATCAGTGGCGGGGAGCTCTGGAGTACCGGTTGTACTGATGGTCAGAAACACCCGGCCGATTATCGTGCAGTCGGCGGGCTCTGAGGAAACGATTTCCCGAGGTGTCCCGAGGCGGCGGCCCTGCTCCAGGGGGAGAGAACTTGCTAGGTCGTGTCCGCCGAGGCATCGCCGGGAGGTCGCGGTGCGCCGAGAGCCTCGGCCAACGCTGCGATCGCACCGGGCCCCACCCGGCAGCAGCCCCCCACCAACCGGGCGCCAGCGGCCACCCAGTCGCGGGCAGCCCCCGGGTCATAGGCCGACCCGCCCTGCCACGCCCGACGCCGGTCGTCCCATCCCTCGCCACTGTTGGGATAGGCCACCGCGGGCTTGCCCGTCCCCTGTACCGCCGCTGCCACCGCGGGCACCACCGCGCCGGGATGACAGCAGTTGACGCCCACCGCGATCACCTGCGGCCGATCGGCGGCCAACTCCATCGCCGTGGAAAGCCGTTGTCCGGCCCGGGTGCGCCCGTCGGCAACGGTGTACGAGAGCCACAACGGCAGGCCGCACCCTTCGGCCGCGCGCAGCAGGGCATCCGCCTCGTCGATGTCCGGGACGGTCTCCAGAGCGAGGACATCGGGTCCCGCCGCAGCCAACGCTTCGATGCGGGGCCGGTGGAAGCGTTCGAGCTCGCGCACCGAGAGCCCGTACCGTCCGCGGTACTCACTGCCGTCGGCGAGCACCGCACCGTAGGGGCCCACCGAAGCGGCCACCCACACTTCCTCGTCACTCCGGTCACCCACGAGCCGTGCGCACTCGACGCTGCGGGCCAGGAGCGCAGCCGCCCGCGCCCGCCCGATCCCCCGTCGTGCGAAGCCCTCGAAGGACGCCTGGTAGCTGGCGGTGATGAGCACCCGTGCCCCCGCCCGTACATACGCGGTGTGAGCGGCCACCAATTGGCCCGGTTCATCGGCGAGCAACCCGGCCGACCAGAGGCCACCGCTCAGATCGCACCCCTGCGCCACCAACTGGTTGGAGAGCCCGCCGTCGAGGACGACGGGGCCTTCGGCCAGAGCGGTCGCGAGCGTACGGGCGGGGCGCACGGGAGGGGCCTCAGCTCAGTTCCGTCTGGACCTGGGCGGAGATCAGCTCCAAGTGGTCCAGGTCGTGCAGGTCAAGGATCTGGAGGTAGATCCGGGAGGCCCCGATCGCGCCGTAGCGCCCGATCTTGTCGACCACCTCGGCGGGTGAGCCGGCCAGCCCGTTGGCCTTCAACTCATCCACCTCACGGCCGATGGCAGCAGCCCGGCGCGCGACCTCCGCGTCGTTCCTGCCCACACAGACGACCAGGGCGTTCGAGTACACCAGGTCATCGGCCCGGCGCCCGATTGCCTCCGCGGCGGCCCGCACCCGACCGAACTGGCGCTCACTGTCCTCGATGGAGGCGAAGGGGATGTTGAACTCATCGGCGTACTGGGCGGCGAGCCGCGGGGTGCGCGTGGCACCGTGACCGCCGATCAGCACGGGCACCTTGCCCCGGACCGGCTTGGGCAGAGCGGGCGAATCGGTCAACTGGTAGTGGGTGCCCTCGTACGAGAAGGTCTTGCCGACCTCGGTGCCCCAGAGCCCGGTGACAATGGCCAGCTGCTCCTCCAGACGGGCGAACTTCTCCTTGGGGAAGGGGATGCCGTACGCGCGGTGCTCCTCCTCGAACCAGCCCGCGCCCAGCCCGAGCTCGACCCGGCCGCCCGACATCTGATCGACCTGTGCGACCTGGATGGCGAGGACGCCCGGTAGTCGAAAGGTCCCGGCGGTCATCAAGGTGCCGAGCTTGAGGCGTTTGGTCTCCCTGGCGAGGCCGGCCAAGGTGATCCACGCGTCCGTGGGGCCGGGCAGCCCATCGGCTGACCCCATGGCCACATAGTGATCGGAGCGGAAGAAGGCGTCGAAGCCGAGGGCCTCAGTCGCCTGGGCAACGGTCAGCAGGGTGTCGTAGCTCGCACCCTGCTGGGGCTCGGTGAAGATTCGGAGATCCATGTCCACCATCCTGCACCTTCCCGTGCCGGGTGCTGTCAGCCCCCGCCGCCCGAACGCACACGCACGGCTCCGTGGGGTGAAATCCATCGCGCAGAAGGCTTGAGGTACTGGTCAACGGCGTACGGGGTTGGTCAACGGCTCTCGGGACTGGCGGGACTGGTCGGGACCTGGTCGGGACTGGCGGTACTGGTCGGGACTGGCGGGTGACGTCACACTCGGCTGCTCGTGGCTCCCTCCGTCTCCCCCACCCCCTCCCCGCCCCCTCCCCGCCCCACGAGTCGCGCCTCCGAGGGGTACGACAATCCCTCTCCGGTGCCTCCCGCCCTTGTGCCGGACGTCACCATGAACCCGCCGCCGAGTCCACGGTGCCGAGCCGTTCACACGGTCCGCCCACGGGCCCGGGCGAGCCACGGGCACCCGGGAACCCACCGCGCGCGCCCGGTCGATGACCTTCCTGCGGACCAGCGAGATCCGCCCCGTGAGGGCCATGGGATCGACCGGACGTCCCGGCAGTTGCCGAGGCGGAGTCCAGCGGTGCGTGAGACCCCTCCCAGGGGTCCGACCGTTTCGCCTGCTGCGGCCCTCCGCCGGGGACCGCCGCACGCGAAGGACAGCCGCCGTCGATCCCGAGCGGCGTCGGGGCAGCCCCGGCCCGGGGGCCGGCTCTGCCCCGGCTGGCATCAGGGGGTCTGCCAATGTCCCGCTCTGCCAGTATCCGAAGCATCGCGGCGGCGCGATCGGTCGACTCGTCCGCAGCGTCCACGGCTTCGATGCACTGCCAGTACAGCGCTTCCTGACCCGTGGTGCAGGCGACGCCCACCAGCGCGATGCCGACGTCCTCCAGCAGTACGACCAGAGCCTTCAGGGTCGCGCGGACATCCGCCACACCCTTCAGTTGGGCGGCGCGGATCGCCCCGCTGCGCATGTCGGGCTGGTCCAGTGCTCCCACTCCGCGGGCACCCGTCTCACAGAGGGCACGCGCCTCGCCCCTCACCTCGGGCGGCCCGTAGACCGCGAGCCAGGCTCCGATCGCCTGCGCCAGCGCCTGGGCCTGCCATGCCTCCGCCACAACGTCCCGTACGACCCGGCACTTCGCCAGGGCGTTGCGACTCACCGTCACGAGCCGTTCCGCATCCATGCACGCTGCCCCCGTTCATACGACTACTGCCCTTTCAATTCATTACCCAGAGTGAGGCTTGTTGAGCCCAAACACCAGGGGAATTCGGAAATCTGTGGACAGCTGGCCGGTTGTGGATACCTCGGTGACTCCATAGAGTGATATTTCCTTGATCAAAAGAAGTTGCGGTCTGGACCAAGCGCTTCTCACGGGCATCAGGAGCACCTCAGCGGCCCACGTCAAGGGGCGGGGAAGCGGGACTCGTTGCGGTCGATTTTCTCGGCCAGCGCGGCCAACACGTCCACCCCGAGGACATCGCAGAACTGGAGCAGATAGGCCAGCACGTCCGCCACCTCGTCCCGCACCCGGTGGGCCGAATCCTCGTCCTCCATCACCCGGGCCGACTGCTCCGGAGTGAGCCACTGGAAGATCTCCACCAACTCGGACGCCTCGACGCTGAGGGCGACCGCAAGGTTCTTCGGGGTGTGGAATGGACCCCACTGACGCACCCGTGCGAACTCGACCAATCGGCTTTGCAGAGCGGCCACATCCAGACCTTCGGTCACCCGCTGCGTCCCCAACGACCCGGCACCGGGGGTGTCCGGGTCGGGGAGCCGACCGTTCGAGGGGTCCTGCCGCGATCCTTCGTCTCTCATCACGGCTTCAGATCTACCACCGTCACCCCCGCTACCCCGCGTGCGAAGCCGGCATCGGCCACCGCTCCGACCAGTCGCACGTGCCCACGCCCCGCCATCTCCGCGGCCAGCCCGATCAACTCCCGCGCCTGTCTGCGGTCCAGACAGCGATCGAGGCCATCGGCGAGCACGGTCAGCGACTGGTACGCGTCGGGCACCTCCGTCACCTGGTTCATGGCCAGCACTCCGGGCCCGGTCAGCAACACCAGCGCGAGCGCCAGATACCGCAACTCGCCGTCCCCGAGCCGGGCCACCGGAGTGGCCCGTCCCTCCCCCCGGGCCAACAACGCCCGTACCGTTCCGTCGGCCAGTTCCTCCACGGTCAGCCCCGCGACCTCGCCCGCGCACCCGGCGCGCACCGCCGCGGCCAGCCGCGCGTGCCGATGCGCGCACTGTCGGCGCGTCCGGTGGAGCACCTCCGCGAGGTTGTCGCAGCCCTCCCGCAACCGGCCATCCCCCACGGCCACGGGACGCCGCATCCCTCGGGGCTGCGGATCACACGCGAAGGCCGAGCGCAGTCCGAGCACCGTCTGCTCCGCGGCTGCCAGGACGTGCAGTTGGCCGTCGGTACTGCCGGCCACCCGCAACGGCAGCAGGGACGTACCCAAACGGTCGTCCGGCAGTGCCGCCCGGGTCACGGTGGACCGTCCGGAGGTGTACCAGGCGGCCTCCACCCGGGATCGACGCGGATCGCGCAGAGCAGTGGAGAAGAGGGTCCGGCCCGCACAGCTCAGCCGCTCGCCCACGATCCGCACATCGGGCTCGACCTGGACCGCGAGGTCGAGACGCACCGGCCCGGTCGGGCCGTCGACCGTGCAGCCGAGACGAAACCCCCTCCTGCCCTGTCCGTCCCGGCCCGCCCACTCGGGCACGCAGAGGGAGGGGTCGGGGAAGGCGTCGCGCAGTCCGTCACCGGCCGCAAGTCGCCCCAGTGCCTCGTACGCCTGGAGCACGCTGGTCTTGCCACTGCCGCTCGCCCCCGCGAGGAGCGTGAGGGAGGTGAGCGGCAGGGTGACGGCGCGATGGGCTCTGAAGGCGGAGAGCCGCAGCTCGGTGACTGTGGGCCGGGTGTCGTGGTCGCCGCAGGGTGTGGTGTCCGTCGCCATGGGCGGGACGGTACGCAGCAGTCAACACGCCGAACCGTTCCGTCTCAGCGGCCTTCCTACGAACGGGGGACGGAACGCGTGAAGGTGTCCGTCGTCTCCACGGTTCCGTCGACCTCGGTCCCCTCCGGGGTGAGCAGGAAGACGTTCCGGTCGACGCGGTGCATCGCGCTGCCGAGACCGAAGACGACCCCACTGGTGAAGTCCAGGATGCGCTTGGCCACGTCCGGGTCCGCTCCGGTGAGGTCGAGCAGCACGGGCGTCTGCCCCATGAGGTAGTCGGCGACCTCACGGGCGTCCGAGAAGACCTGCACTCTCAGGACGATGAATCGGCGCTGCGCTGCCTCGTACTCCCGTGGATCGGTGCGGTGGTCGGCCCTCGACGGCCATTCATCTCGCCCGCGCAGCGGGACGACCTGGGCCAGCCCCGCCCACTGCTCGTCGGTGACGTCGTACCTCTCGTACCTACTCATAACCCGTATCCTCGTACCCCTCACCCGTTCGGACCAACACCGACACGGATGAGCGGCACATACATCGAAAAGGGCCCGTCCATCGCTGATGCGCAGGTGACGGCCGGGGCAACTGGTGAGTCAACCGTCACGGCGGGCACGAGATCGGGCCCATGGGCGACCCCTCCCGCAAGCACTGCCCGCCTCCCCGCCCCGACCCGGGCCGGCGGACGCGAAAGCCAGGGCGCAACCCACGATCGGCACTGACGGTACGTCAAAGTCTATGCCCTGCCGCACGCGCGCGGGGCGGCCGTACCGGAATCCACCGCTTCCCCGAAGGGGGAACGCACGGGCCGGTACCCCGATGCCTGGTAGATGGCCTCCGCCTGTTCCCGGGCCCGTTCGGCAGCGGCGGGATGCCCGCTCTGTTCCTGCGCCAGGGAGATGACCGACTGCGCCTGCCCCTCCAGGAGCCTGAGTTGGGACGCCTGGGCGAGGGCGAGGGCCCCCGCCGCGTATCCCAGGGCCTCGTGGTGGCGACGGGCCCGGACCGCGCAGACCCCGAGTCCCAACAGGGCCATGGTGCGCCCCTTGAGGTAGCCCATTCCCTCGGCCGTCCTGCGGGCGATGCGAAAGTGCTCGAAGGCGCGCGTGTACTCACGACGGTGGTAGCGGGCGTGACCGAGCGCCAGCATCGCATCGAGCTTGATCCTCGGCCGGCCTGACCTGCGGCTCAGTCGGCAGGCGGCGAGCCCGTACCGCAGGGCGCCGTGGTCGTCGCCGCCCTCCGCGGCGATCAGCGCCAGAGCGCTGAAGGCGTCGCCCTCCCCCGCGAGGTTGCCGATGGCCTGGAACCCCTCCAGGGACTGTCGGGCCAGATCCTCGGCCGTGGTGAGGTCCCCCAGGTCGAGCGAGATCATCGCCAGGGTGGTGCTGATCCGGGCGATGCTGTCGGGTGCGGAGATCTGTCGGGAGAGCGCCAGCGCACGGCGACAGAGCTGCTCCGCCTCCACCAGCCGGCCCATCCCGTAGAGCACTTCGCTCAAGCCCTGGAGCGGCTGGTGCGGGGTGCGGCGCAGTCCGCGGTCGATGCCGATGGACTGCGCGTAGAACTCGGCCGCATGGCTGAGGAGACCGAGGTCCGCCGAGACGCCTGCGAGGTTGGACAGCGCGACGGATTCGCACTCACCCCAGCCGGAGCGCCGCGCCAACTCGATGGCCTGCTCGAAGTGGGTCCTGCTGAGCTCCAGACCGCCGAGGGTGAAGGTGACCAGACCGAGGCTCTGTTGGGCCGCCGCCTGTCCGCGCAGATCACCCGCCTGTTGGGCGGCGCGGAGTGCGACGGTGGCCACCGCGGTCCATGTCTCCGCGTCCCTGCGGAGCCAGAAGTAGCCGCGCAGGGTGTCGGCGAGGATCCACACGGCGGGGTGGGGTGCGTCGACGGCCTCGGTCTCGATCAGCCGTACCAACCCGGCCTGTTCGGCGTCGAACCAGTCCGCGGCGGCCTGTGGATCGGGGAATGTCTCGGGCCGGTCCTCGGGGGCCACCGGTTCGATGTCCAACCGCAGGATCTGCGGATACAGGCTCCGGGCTGCTGCGTCCGCGCACGCCGTGTACCAGCGCAGCAACCGACGACGTGCCTCGCGATGGGCGGTGGCCGACTCCTCGGCGTCCGCGAGCAACCGGGCGTACCACCAGATCAGATCGTGCAGTCGCAGCCGGTCCTGGCCGTTGCGCTCCACCAGATGCTCGGCGAAGAGACGGTCGATCACCCGGTGTGCGGCGCTGAGCGGGCGCCCGAGGAGTGCCGCGACGGCCGCGGCGGTGGTGACGGGGCAGGGCAGCAGCCCCAGCGTTCGAAACGCCTCCTTGGCCTGTGGGTCGAGCCGGCGGTAGGAGTGTTCGAAGGCCCTGCGGACCGCCGAGTCGGGGTCGCCCGCCACCGCGAGGCTCTCCAGCGGGTTTCCCGAGCGCATCTCCGCCACGTGATCGGCGATCAGGCTGGAGGGGTGCAGGGCGAGATTGGCGGCGGCGATCCGCAGGGCGAGGGGCGTGCGGTCGCAGATGGCGACCAGATCGGCGAGGGCCTCCGGCTCCGCCGCGGCGCGCGCCGGGCCGATGACGCTGCGCACGAGTTCCTCGGCGTCGTCCGTGGCAAGCGGACAGAGCGGAAGCATGGGAGCGCCGTGACTGACGATCAGCGCACCGAGCCGGTTGCGGCTGGTGACCAGTGCGAGGCAGCCGGCCTCGTACGGAAGGAGCTGTTTGACCTGGTCGGCCGTCTCGGCGTTGTCGAGGACGACGAGCACCCGGCGTCCGGTCAGGGTGCGCTGGTAGAGCTCGGCCAGGGCGGGCACGTCGTGGGGCAGCTTCTGGTAGGGGACGCCGAGTGCCCGCAGCAAGCCGGACAGCGCCTCCTTGGGGTTCATCGGGCTCTCGTCGCCGTGTCCGCGGAGGTTGAGGAAGAGCTGGCCGTCGGGGAACGCGTCGGTGCTGCCGCGACACCACTGGAGGGCGAGCGCGGTCTTGCCGCTGCCCGCGGGGCCCACGATCATGACGACTCCGGAGCCGCCGCGCGCCAGGGAGGCGAGCTGGGTCAGACGCTCCAGTTCATGGGCCCGGCCGATGAACGCGCCGGTCCGGGAGCGGCGTTGGACGGACTCCGCAACCGGTCGGGCCGGCACCGGGCCCGATTCGGAGTGATCATCCGCCCGATACGCGATGGAACCGTGCACATCGGAATGGCTGGTTTCCGGTCGATGACTTACGTCCGTTTCCGGAGGCCGTGCCTTGGCATGATGAGGTTCGACGACCTTGGCCGTGGTAGGGGTGGGAATGGGCCGGATGTCGCCACCGGTTCCGCGCACCCGCGTCTGCCCCTGCGTACCGCCTTCGGCTTCCCCCGCGGTACGGACGTGGCGCGCGGAGGCAGGAATTCCACGGCTGCCCGTGGCGGGTCCGTACCCCTGTTGGGCTGCACGGACGGCGTCCGGCAGGATCGGTCCGTCGAGCAGGGCGGGATCCGCGCGCAGGATCATTCCCTGCACGCGGCGCAGATCGGCGCCCGGATCGAGCCCGAGGTCCTGGGCGAGCCTGGCCCGGGTCTCGTGGTAGACCTCCAGCGCCTCTCCGCGGTGGTCGGCGCGGTAGAGCGCGATCATGCGGAGCATGGCGAGCCGCTCGTGGTGTGGGTACTCGGCCGTCGCACGGGCCAACTCCTCCAGCAGCAGGCCCCGGTGACCCAGTGCTAGCCGTGCCTCGGCCCGCTGGGTGACCGCCGACAGGTATAAGGCGTCGACGCCCGTGCCGAGCCTGCGTACGAGCCCCTCCGGTGCGGTGCCCGCGAGCACCGGACCGCCCCAGTCGTCCAGCGCGAGATTGAGCAGCCGCAGCCGCTCGTTCACGTCCTCTTCCCGTTCGGCGCGCTGCCACAGACGGCGGACCCGGTGCAGATCGACCGCCTCGGGGTCTCCGTCCACGAGATAGCCGTCGTTGCCCCGGGACAGGACGAACCCGTGCTGCTCGGCACCTGCCGCCGTGAAGCGACCGCGCAGCCGCGAGACATGCACTTGAAGGCTGCCGCGTGCGCTGGACGGAGGTTCTTCCTCGTCCCACAGGAGATCGACGAGCCGGTGAGCCGGCACGACCCGCCCTATGTCGAGGAGGAGCAGTCCGAGCAACAGCCTTTCGCGGCGGCGTCCGATCGGCAGAGCAACGTCCCGGGAAAGCCACTCCATCCTTCCCAGGATGCGGAAGTGCATTCCCCCGTTAGTCATGTGATGCATCTTCTGCAATCGATTGCCGTGTGGCAAGCGATTGGCAAGGTCATGGCCAGGCGGTGGCCGGTGACCCCTGTCATCTTGCCAAAGTGCCCGGGCTTGAACGCGGGGGGCTTGGGCGGCAGGCCAGAGAAGGGTTCCATCAGTATGTCCTCCGAGATGTTCACCATGACCGCCCCAGGGCAGACCCCCTCCGACGCCACCGTCAGCCATCCGTCGGAACTGCCGCTGAGTCACATCAGCCAGAACCCCGATAATCCACGCGAAGCCCTGAGGGATTTGGACTCGCTGACCACGAGCGTGCGCGAGATAGGTCTCGTCAACGCGATTACGGTCGCTTCCGTCCAAGCCTATGTTCGCGAACGACCGACCCGTGCCGTCGAACTCGACCCCAGCGCCCGGTACATCGTGATCGACGGTCACCGCCGCCTGGAGGCGGCCCGTCGAGCGGGGCTCACCCATGTCCGGGTCAGTGTCGACGACGCCCTGGTCTCGACCGACCGGTCGCTCCTGGAAGCGGCCTTCGTCGCCAATGTCCACCGGGACGACATGAATCCGCTGGAGCAGGCCCACGCGCTCAAGAAACTGGTGGAGTTCTACGGGTCACAGAGCAAGGCGGCGAAGCGACTGGGCATCGCCCAGTCGACGATCTCCTCCAAGCTCTCCGTGCTGGAACTCGGCCCGGAACTCCAGGCCGATCTGCTCGCCGGACGGCGCAAGGTCGTCCATGTCCGCAATCTGTCCCGGCTCTCCCCCCAGCAGCAGAAGCAGCGCGCCGATGCGCGCGCCGCGGCCACCGAGTCCCGGTCCGCCGAACCCCGCTCGCTCACTTCGGCGCACCATCCGGCCCCGACGCCCATCCTGCATCAGCGCGCGACCATGACGATGCCCTGGGGGGACGGTGTCGCCTGTGCGGAGATCGCCATCTCACGCATGCGTCCGGCCGAACGGGCGCGCATGTTGCGCCGGCTCTGGCAGGAGGCCGAGAAGGAGTCCCGGGGCGCCCGCCTGATCTCCCAGCGGCGGGCCTGAGCCAACACGGAACGAGCGCGTCTGCACGTGCGGTACGTCATACGGGTCGGCTGCGGCAATCCTGCTGTCCCGCGCCGCAGTTCGCCGAACGGCCCGAAGCACGGATGGACACCGACCCCCGACCGGACCGAAGCCGCAACCCGCTCCCGCTCCTCTTCGATCCCATCCGACTCATTCGACTCATTCGACCAAGACGAGACCGACCTCCGTCGCCCGTGACGCACGCACCACCCGCTCGCAGCCGGAACAGTGGTGTACGGGGGATCTGCTCGGGCGCGCGGCAGGTGACTGGGCCGCGGCACCGCACGGTGCCGCGGCCCAGTCGTGTGCGTTGCGGGCCATGCGCGCGCCGGGGCGCTGATCAGACGTCAGAATCCGGCGCCCGTGGACGAAACGGCCGATGAACCGCGCCGTGCGCTCCCGTGCGCCCGTACCGACCGCCCTTGCCGTCGAGCGACCCCCGCGCCTAACATCCGCTTGTCGTTTGATCTCACACGGAATGAAGGGCGACACCTCAAGGGCACCGGGGGCAGACACCGCCCGGGTCAGCAGAACGAGCCGGGTGATCCACGCACGGCCACAGGTACGGCGCCACCCCGGGAATCGGACCGTCCCGTCGGGCGTTGCAGACGGACACCGGTGCCAGTGAGCCACGATCGGGCCGACACCGCCACCCTCCCGACCGCCCGTCAGCAGGAGGACCCGACCCACCGTTATGCGACTCCCCCTCCCCCCACCCACCGGCGGCGCAATTCCTCGTCCGGGCCCTGCGGTCCGCCCACTGACGACACCCTGACTCTCCCCCCACCAGCAGGCGCGTGCCGCCCCTAGCCGACCGGGACCCGACGTGACCCTTCCCCGCCCCCTGATCGCCGTCCCCGCCCGCTTCGCCGCATCCGCGTCCGCAGTGCGGCACGGCGCCGAAGTCAGCGCCCGGGCCCTGGTGGAAGCCGTCTGGCGAGCGGGCGGCGAGCCGGTGACCATCCATCCGTACGCACCCGGAGGGTTCGCCTACGCGGCCGACGTCGCGGCCAGGTTGACACGGTTCGACGGTGTGGTGCTCCCCGGCGGCGACGATCTCGCTCCGCACCTCTATGAGCAGCACGACGAACAGAAGGAGCCCGACCGGCCGCCACGAGCACCCGGAATGGACGACGAACAGGACGGGTTCGACCTCGAAGTCGCCCGACAGGCGCTGCGTCTGGGCCGACCGCTGCTCGCCATATGCCGGGGGCTCCAGATCGTCAACACCGTACTCGGCGGAACCCTGCGGCGGGGGTTCGAGGAACCCGAGCGGGAACACCGGCATCTCGTGCACCCCGTGACGCTCCGTCCGGGCTCGCGGATCGCACGGATCACGGGCGGTGAGAAGGCCGAGGTCTCCTGCTACCACCGGCTGCGGGTGGACCGGCTCGGCGAGGGCCTGCGCATCACCGCCCGGGCCTCCGACGGAACACCCGAAGCACTGGAACTGGTCGGTGCGAGGGGATGGTTGACCGCGGTCCAGTGGCGCCCCGAGGAAACGGCACACGAGGACCCGAACCAGCAGCGCATCTTCGACGCCCTGATCAAGGTGGCGGCGCCCTGAACGCCGAGCCCGCGCCCGTCCCATCACATCGGACGCCCGGAGCGGATCCGGAGCCGGGCTCCGGTGGGATCACAGGCGTCTGACGGCCGGTGAGCCCGGCGCCGACGGGCGTACGGGCCCACGACGCCGAACCTCCCGGCGAGGCGATACGACGGATCCCGCCCGGGACGGGTCAGTCCTGCTTCTTCCGCCGGGTACCGAAGACGATCTCGTCCCAGCTGGGCACCGCCGCACGCCGTCCCGGGCGCACGCCGTCCGCTTCCGCCTGACGATCTGTCGTGCCCGTCAGTCGATCACGATGACCGGCGACCGACCTCGGCATCAGCACGTCCGCGTACGCCGAGCCGGCACCGGCCGACGCGGCAGGGGCCACCGGCTCCTCCGCCTCCGGCTCCTGTTCCACCTCTTCGACGGTCTCCGTCTGAACGACCCGCTCGGGCACGACCATGTCGCCGCGGAAGCTGGGCACCGCCTCCAGCAGGCTGGTCAGCGAGTCCCGTTCACCGCCACTGGGCTCTTCCGGGCCGGCGGCAGGAGCGCCGGGCCGGTCGAGGGTGCGGTCCAGCGGCCTGTCACGAGGCAGCCGGGCGATCCGGGGCACGAACGGGAAACTCGGTTCCTGTGTGGTGGTGATGGTGTCGTCGGTCTCGCCGATCAACGCCCGCGCCTCGTCGTCCACGGCCTGGACCAACCGCCTGGGCGGGTCGTAGGTCCAACTCGCCGAGTGCGGTTCACCGGCCACGCGATAGATGAGGAGCACCTCCCAGGTGCCGTCATCACGGCGCCAGGAATCCCAGAGGGTGGTGTCCTTCTCCGCACCGCGCAGGGTCAGTCGCTCCTGGACCGCCTCGCCGAGCGGGGGGCCGGAGTTCTCACCGGGACGACGTACTGCGGTCTTCCGCGCGCGCTCGGCCATGAATGCGCGCTCGGCGAGCACGGGGCCCTCGAAGCGGCGCACCCGCTCGACCGGAATCCCGGCGAGTTGGGCGACCTCTTCGGCCGAGGCTCCTGCTCGTATCCGCGCCTGAATGTCTCGGGGTCGCAGGTGACTCTCGACCTCGATCTCGATCTGCCCGAGGCGGGCACGATCGTTGCGCACCGCAGCGCGCAGCCGCTCATCGATCGGAAGCGCGTATTCCGTGCTATCCGCAGCTTTGAGCACCAGTCGTGTGCCGTCGTTGGAGACGGCCACGACACGCAGTTCGGGCATGGGGACCTCCCGGGTGGTGCCTGCCGACGTCACCTGTGCGTCGCTGCTTCCGCTAGTCGAGTGTGGCCTGCCCGGGTGCAGCCTGCCACAACCTTGCCGAGTTGCCCGGCGTGTCGGGCACAGGCCCTGGATCGCCGTTATGGCACGGTTACCTGTTAACCACTCAGCGTCACACTTCGTCACGCTGCGTGCAGACTTCCACGCGATATCGCGGCGCCGCCGGATCGAGCGCCACTTTCGGCCCCCTCCTCGGGATCAGGACTCCGCGAGGGAGACCCTGCCCAAGGTTCGCCACAGTACTCCATTCGGGCCATCGGAGTGGGCTGCCGCGCCGTTAACTTCGCGCCGCGTTCGCCGCTTCACCGGCGGTACACGGGCAAGGGGTGTCTTGATTCACAGAATCTTCCCAAAGGGAACTATTCGCATCTCCCATTTGTCCCTCAGAGGTACGCAGAACGACAGAAGGGAAAGCAGGGGCTGAGGATGCATCAGAAGCTGGACACCGAAGAGAGCCGCAGCCAAGGGCGTGAACGGAGGCTTGACCTGAGCGTCCCCCAGGTCGCCGGGAGCGCCCTCGCCGCGGTCACCGCGGCCGTGCTCGCCTCCAGGCTCGGCGTCTACGGCACGATCATCGGCGCCGGGGTCGTCAGCGTGGTCGCCACTTGTGGCGGCTCGGTCCTCCAGCACCTCTTCAGCCGTACCGGCGAGCAGTTGCGGGAAGTGACGGTCCAGGCGCGGCCGACGGGTCGGAGGTCGGCCGGGCGCACCCCGAGCGGCGTCACCGAACCGGAGCGAGCGGGCCGGGCGGCCTCACGGCCGGGCGAGTTCACGAGCGCGACCACCCACGGAACCCGCGTCAGGGGGTGGAAGCGGCCCCTGATCGCCGCGGCCGTCGTCTTCGGCGTGGCGATGGGCGGGGTGACCGCCTACGAGGTCGCCTCCGGCTCCGAACTGAGCGGCGGTACGGGCACGACCGTCGGTTCGGTGGTCGGCGGCGGAGGGAGCGGCGGACGGCAGGGCCCGGCGGACGAACCCGCGCCCGCCCCCGACGGCTCCCACGACGACCGGTCTCGGGAGACCGAGCGGCAGAGCCCCGACCCAGCACCTGGTGACGGCGGGGAGGGCACATCGCCCGGTCCCGACGGCGGGGCGGTCCCCCCGGAGCGTGGCGAGGGGAACGCGGAGGAGGGCTCCCCCGACGGGACGCCCGGTGGCACCGACGCACCCGATGAGTCGTCCCCTCCGACTCCACCGGCGCCGCGGCCATCGGCGGAGGAGGGTGCGCCCGCACCCGCGCCCTCCGCACCCGCAGCCGGCGGCGCCACCGACCGATAGACCCCGCTGGAGCCGTGCTTCCCGTGCGTCCTGAAGGGCTCCTCGCCGGTGCGGCTCAGGGCCCGAGGACCCGGCGCAAGTGGTCGTTGCCGAACACGCGCGCGGGGTCGAGCCGATCGCGTACGGCGGTGAACTCGGCGAACCGCGGGTAGACCCCGGCCAGATACTCCGCGTCCCGGGTGTGGATCTTGCCCCAGTGAGGGCGGCCCCCATGGGCGGTCATGATCCGTTCCACCGCCGTGAAGTACGACCGGTAGGGCGTGCCGCGGTACAGGTGGACCGCGATGTAGGCGCTCTCACGGCCCGACGCGGTGGAGAGGGCCATGTCGTCGCCCGGAGCGGTCCGGACCTCCACGGGAAAGCTGATCTTCAACGGCGAGCGTTCGATCATCGCCTTGACCTCGCGCAGGGCGTCCACTGCGGACTCGCGCGGCAGGGCGTACTCCATCTCGACGAACCGGACCCGGCGAGGTGAGGTGAAGACCTTGTAAGGGATGTCCGCGTAGGTGCGGGCGGACAGGGCGCGGCTGGAGAGCCTGGCGAGGGCGGGGATGACCGCAGGCACCGTCCGGCCCATCGAGTTGGCCACCTGGAACAGCCCGTTCGACAGCAACTCGTCGTCGATCCACGCCCGGACGGCACCGGGAGGAGAAGGCGGGCCGGCGCTGCGGTTGTTGCGCTTGGTGATGCAGTTTCCCGTGTGGGGGAACCAGTAGAACTCGAAGTGCTCGTTCTCGGCGTGGAGGGCGTCGAATTCGGCGGTGACCCGGTCGAAGGACATCGGCTCCTCGCGCGCCTGCAACACGAAGAGGGGTTCGACCGCCAAGGTGACGGCGGTGATGACGCCGAGCGCCCCCAACCCGACCCGGGCGACGGCGAAGAGTTCGGGGTGTTCGGTCGCCGAGCAGTGGAGCACCCTGCCGTCCGCCGTGACCAGTTCGAGGCCGGTGATCTGAGCCGCTATCGACGCGGAGTCACGGCCGGTGCCGTGGGTGCCCGTGCTGATGGCACCGGCGATCGTCTGCTCCATGATGTCGCCCATGTTGGCCAGGGAGAGACCCTCCCGGGCGAGGGCCACGTTCAGGCGCTTCAGCGGCGTACCGGATGCGACCGTGACGGTCATCGCGGCGCGGTCGACATCCCGGATTCCGGTGAGGAGGTCGGGGCGGATCAGCAATCCGTCGGTGTCCGCGATGGCGGTGAAGGAGTGCCCCGTCCCGGCGGTCTTCACGCGCAGGCCGTCCGCTGCGGCCTGACGGACCGCGTCGGCCACCTCATCGGCCGACGCAGGGGTGGCCTCGCGCGTCGGACGGACCGTCACGGTGCCCGCCCAGTTACGCCGTGGTCGTATCGCACTTCTCCGGCTGGCCGTGCTCATCGACTTGCTGCTCCTCCCCTGTCGGGACCGGCCTCTTCAGCCGGCGGTACCCCAGGAACGCCACCACGATCCCGGCCGCCCCCGCGACCCCGGCAACTCCGTACGCCGCCTCCGCACCGGCTGCGTCCACCGCCCAGCCCGCGCCCGACGAGCCGAGGGCGATCCCGACCGCAAGTCCGGTGCTCACCCAGGTCATGCCCTCGGTGAGCTTGCTGCGCGGCACGTGCGCCTCGACGAGGGCCATGGTGGTGACCATGGTCGGAGCGACAGCCAGGCCCGCGATGAAGAGGGCAACGGCCAGGGATGCGAGGTTCCCGACCATTTGGAGGGGGATCATACTCACGGCCATGCCGCAGACCCCCACCAGCCACCGACGTTCGGGCGACCCCTTGAGGTGCAGCAATCCGAAGACGAGTCCGGCGAGACAGGACCCGAGGGCGTAGACGGCGAGGACCAGGCTCGCCGCCGACTTGCGACCCTCTTCGTCGGCGAACGCGACCGTGACCACGTCGACCGCACCGAAGATCGCGCCGGTCGCCACGAAGGCCAGGACGAGGACCTGGAGCCCGGGCGAGCGGAGTGCGGATGCCTTGGTGTGTTCCTCACGGGGGTGCGGCACCGGCTCGGTGGCCCGCTGGGCGGTCAGCCACAGGACGCCCACCACGAGGAACACGGTGGCGAGCAGCGGGCCCGCGGCCGGGAACCACGCCGTGGACAGGCCGATGGAGACGATCGGGCCGAAGATGAAGCACAGCTCGTCGACGATCGACTCCCAGGTGTACGCGGTGTGCAGTTCGCGCGGGGAGTTGCGGTAGATGGTCGCCCAGCGGGCCCGGATCATCGATCCGACGCTCGGGACGCAGCCGGCGCCGGCCGAGAAGACGAAGAGGGTCCAGTCCGGAGCCCCGTTCTGGGCGCAGAGCAACAGCCCGGCGACGGCCGCGACCGCAACCAGCGTCGCGGGACGTAGGACCCGGGCCTGGCCGTGGCGGTCGACCAGACGGGATATCTGCGGTCCGATGACGGCGGCGGACATCGCCAGGGTGGCCGCGAGAGCGCCCGCCAGGCCGTAGCGGCCGGTGAGCTGGGAGACCATGGTGACGATCCCGATGCCCATCATGGACAGGGGCATGCGGCCGAAGAATCCGGCTGCGGAGAACCACTTGCTGCCTGGGGCGGCGAAGATGGCGCGGTAGGGACTGGGCAAGTGAGGCTCCGGTAGGGCGTACGGATGGCCGTGCCAGGCTACGCCCGGTTATGTGGCCCGTACATCCGTAATCTGGGCACATCACCTGCGATCCCCCTGACTTGTCACAACGTGCCGTGCTTGGTGCGCTCCCTCGTCTTCGGATGGTCGCGGACGGCGGTCGCGCTGACCGTCATCCCACCGCCCGCCCCACACCGAGGCGTGCAGCACGCGCCGTGCCACCCGAGCCGCGACCCTACGGCGCGCGGCACCCTCCAGGTACGGGGTACGTCTCCTTCGCGCGCGGAAGGGTGGGAGGATCGGAGTCATGTCCGATGCGCCTGACCTCTCCCCCTACGACGCCCTGCTGCTGCTCTCCTACGGCGGACCAGAGGGCCCGGACGATGTCGTCCCGTTCCTGGAGAACGCGACGCGCGGCCGGGGCATCCCCAAGGAGCGGCTCAAGGAGGTGGGGCAGCACTACTTCCTCTTCGGGGGCGTCTCCCCGATCAACGAGCAGAACCGCGCCCTGCTGGACGCACTGCGCAAGGATTTCGTCGACCACGGACTGAACCTGCCGGTCTTCTGGGGAAACCGGAACTGGGCGCCTTATGTGACCGACACCCTGCGGGAGATGGCTCAGGAAGGCCACCGCCGCATTGCCGTCGTGGTGACCAGTGCGTACGCCTCGTACTCGGGGTGCCGACAGTATCGGGAAGATCTCGCCGAAGCCCTGGCCAGCTTGGAAGCGGAAGGTCTGGTGGGAGTGCGCGTCGATAAGTTGCGGCATTACTTCAACCACCCCGGTTTCGTACGTCCCCTGGTCGAAGGGGTGCTGAGGTCGCTCGCCGACCTCCCCGCGGACGTGCGCTCGGGAGCCCATCTGGCGTTCACCACCCACTCGATCCCGGTGACGGCGGCCGACACCTCGGGCCCCGTGGAGGGGCACGGCGACGGGGGCGCCTATCTGCGTCAACACCGGGAAGTGGCCGGGCTGATCGCCGATGCCGTCCGCGAGGAGACCGGGGTCGAACACCCCTGGCAGTTGGTGTTCCAGTCGCGCAGCGGTCCGCCGCACATTCCCTGGCTGGAGCCGGACATCTGCGATCACCTGGAGGACCTGCACGGCTCCGGGGCCCCCGCGGTGGTGATGGTTCCCATCGGGTTCGTCTCCGACCACATGGAAGTCCTCTACGACCTCGACACGGAGGCGATGGCCAAGGCGAACGAGTTTGGGCTCCCGGCCCGACGGTCGGCCACGGTCGGGGCGGATCCCCGCTTCGCGGCGGCGCTGCGCGAGTTGCTCGTGGAGCGGGCGGCGAGCGAACGGGGCGCGACGGACGTGCGGCCCTGTGCCCTGGGCTCGCTGGGCCCTTCGCACGATCTGTGTCCGCTCGGTTGCTGCCCGGGACGGGCCCCCAAGCCGGCGGCTGCCGGTGTGGGTGAGCGCCAGAGCTGACCTCGGGCGCGGTTCGTCCACCGAGCACCGGGGGCGCCGCCTGCCCGTCGCACTCCTGACGGGCGACCGCGCACGGATCGCGGTGGACACCCGTCGCCGGTGCGGCCGGCAGGGTCATGAAGTCGACCGGACCGCTCGCACCGTCGCCCAGCAGCGGTTCACCGTTCGTACGTCAGTGCGAGCACGGACCTCGGGAGCTCCCCGATCGGACCGCGCGCCAGGATTAGAAGGATCATCCCACCGGGTAAAGGATTCGCCGTGACCGACGCCAGCGACGCCCTCCTGTCCGAACTGTTGGATCTCGCCCTGGAGGCCGCCGGACGGGCGGGTGAACTCCTCCGCGACGGCCGCCCCGCCGACCTCGGGGTGGCCGCGACCAAGTCCAGCCCCATCGACGTGGTGACCGAGATGGACATCGCCGCCGAGAAGCTCATCACCGGCTTCCTCGCGGAGCGCCGACCCACCGACGGCTTCCTCGGCGAGGAGGGCGCGTCCACGGCCGGCACCAGCGGTGTGCGCTGGGTCATCGACCCGCTCGACGGCACGGTGAACTATCTGTACGGGCTGCCGACCTGGGCGGTCTCCATCGCCGCCGAGCGGGACGGCGCGACGCTCGTCGGCGTGGTCGAGGTGCCGATGCGCGGCGAGACCTGCCGGGCGGTGCTCGGCGGGGGCGCGTACATCAACGACAGGGCGGTGCGCTGCCGCCCCACCGCGCCGCTGGACCAGTCCCTGGTCGCCACGGGCTTCAACTACGTCGAGTCGGTGCGCACCCACCAGGCGGCCGTCGCCCATCGGCTGGTGCCCCGGCTCAGGGACATCAGGCGCAGCGGGTCGGCAGCGGTGGACCTCTGCGATGTGGCAGCCGGCCGGCTGGACGGCTACTACGAGCGCGGACTGCATCCGTGGGACCTCGCTGCGGGCGATCTCATCGCACGCGAGGCGGGCGCGCGCACGGGTGGCCGGCCGGGGCAGCCGCCTTCGTACGACCTCACCGTCGCGGCGAGTCCGGGAGTGTTCGAGCCTCTTCAGGGCCTACTGGAGGAGTTCGGCGCCTGGCACGACTGAGGTCGGCGCCACCCCGTGCGACAACGGCCTCACAAACCCCACCACGGGCCACAGGAGCCACTCAGGCCACCGCGTCGGGGGTCGAGGCCTCCGTACGCCCGGAAGACGCCCAGAAACGCCACAGGCCCCCGTCGACACTCGACGGGGGCCGTGCGCGCCGGGGTGCGGACTGGCCCACGCCCCGGCCATGCGACGCTAGGCCGCGCTGACCTCCACACCGTGCTCGGCAGCAAGCCGGTGGAGGTCTTCCAGCTCCTCCTGCTCGACCTCGGCCAGGAACTCGTCACCCGTCTCACGGGCCAGTGTGAGATCCGTCTCCGCGGCCTTGATGCGCTGTAGCAGTCCTGCGGTAAATGCGTCCATGTGCGCCCCCTCGTCGTGGGTCGATGGCACGGGGGTGTGCCTCGGGGTCCCCCTGCCGCAGCAGGGAGCGGGGTGATTGATCACCTTTGGCCGAAGGGCCGGGTTTGTGGCGTTGCCACGTCCAACGTCGCCGCCACAGGCAGGGCGTGATCTCGGGATGTCTAAGCGTCCTCCCCCAGGCGCTCACGGGGGAAACCTCAACTAGCCGGGGAATCCGGTCAATTCCCCGCGACCCGCTCCGGCTACTCCGGGTCGTCCTCGCCTTACCGCCGGTTTACGCGCGTAACGGGCAGGATGGAGGCGCACAGCACGTGCGAAACGCTGCCCTGATCATGGCTGACGGGCCCGGAGGAAGGAAACGAGACGTGCGCGTACTCGTCGTCGAGGACGAGCAGCTGCTCGCCGATGCGGTGGCCACCGGACTGCGCCGGGAGGCGATGGCCGTGGACGTCGTGTACGACGGCGCGGCGGCACTGGAGCGCATCGAGGTGAACGACTACGACGTGGTCGTCCTCGACCGCGACCTCCCCCTGGTCCACGGTGACGACGTGTGCCGCAAGATCGTCGAGCTCGGGATGCCGACCCGGGTGCTGATGCTGACGGCGTCCGGCGACGTCAGCGACCGCGTGGAGGGGCTGGAGCTCGGCGCGGACGACTACCTCCCCAAGCCCTTCGCCTTCACCGAGCTGATCGCCAGGGTGCGCGCGCTGGGCCGCCGCACCACGGTCCCGCTGCCCCCCGTTCTGGAGCGGGCCGGGATCAAGCTGGACCCCAATCGCCGTGAGATCTTCCGCGACGGCCGTGAGATCCAACTCGCGCCCAAGGAGTTCGCCGTCCTGGAGGTCCTGATGCGCAGCGAGGGCGCGGTGGTCTCGGCCGAGCAGCTGTTGGAGAAGGCGTGGGATGAGAACACCGACCCCTTCACGAACGTGGTCCGCGTGACGGTGATGACGTTGCGGCGCAAGCTCGGGGAACCGCCGGTGATCGTCACCGTGCCCGGCTCCGGATATCGGATCTGAGCTGCGGTGGCCGCAACTCCGCCGCATCCGTCGGCGCCCCCGAAACCGACCTGGGACCCTCGTGACCCGGTCCGACCCTTGCTGCGCCCGACGATTCGGATACGGCTGACCCTGCTGTACGGCGGGATGTTCCTGATCGCGGGCGTGCTGTTGCTGTCGATCATCTATCTGCTGGCGGCCCAGGCACTCCACTCCGGGAACGCACTGCCGTTCAAGCTGCTCCCCGAGAGCACGATCGAGCTCACGGCCAACTCCTGCCCGGCGCTGCGGCACGACCTCTCGGCCGACCAGGCCAACGCGGTCCTGAAGGAGTGCTTCGCCCGGCAGCGCGAGGTGGCGCTGGACGATCTGCTGCGGCGTTCGCTCTTCGCCCTGCTGGGCCTGAGCATCATCGCCTTCGCCTTCGGCTACGCGATGGCGGGCCGGGTGCTGTCGCCGCTCGGTCGCATCACCCGTACCGCCCGCCAGGTCGCCGGATCGGACCTGACGCGCCGGATCGAGCTGGACGGCCCGGACGATGAGCTGAAGGAGCTGTCGGACACCTTCGACGAGATGCTGGACCGCTTGCAGCGGGCCTTCACCGCCCAGCAGCGCTTCGTCGCGAATGCGTCCCACGAGCTGCGCACGCCGCTCGCGATCAACCGCACCCTGTTGGAGGTCCACCTCTCCGACCCGGGGGCGCCCGTGGAGCTCCAGCAGCTCGGCAAGACCCTGCTCGCCACCAACGAGCGCAGCGAGCAGTTGGTGGAGGGGCTCCTCCTGCTGGCCCGCAGCGACAACCAGACCTTCGAGCGCAAGCCGGTGGATCTGGCCGAGGTGGCCACCCGTGCGATCGACCAGACCCGTGCGGAGGCCGAGAGCAAGGGGGTGGAGATCCGCGGGGAGTACGCGGAAGCCGTGGTCCAGGGCAATGGAGTGCTCCTGGAGCGCATCGCACTGAATCTCGTGCAGAACGCCGTGCGGTACAACATCCCTGAGGACGGTTGGGTCGAGGTGACCACCGAGACCGCGGCCGGGCAGGCGATCCTCGTCGTTTCGAACACGGGCCCCGTGGTCCCCGCGTACGAGATCGACAACCTCTGGGAGCCGTTCCGGCGGCTCCGGCAGGAGCGCACGGGCAGCGACAAGGGCGTGGGGCTGGGGTTGTCGATCGCCCGATCGGTGGCGCGGGCCCACGGGGGACGTATCATCGCGGAGCCTCGCGAGGGTGGAGGGCTCGTGATGCGCGTCACACTTCCGATCTAGCCCGTGTTTTGCGTGACATGACTTCGTTCGCTTTACGCGGAATTTTCAGGACCCGTTCCCGGCTTGCACATGTGGGATCGATCACAAGGATGGCTTTCCGGCCATCTACTCTCCGTGATCAAGGAACCCTCCAGAAAGCCGGGAAAAGTCCTGGTTTCCCGGGGCCGAGATCACGGGAAGTACACGGGGTGGCGCCCGTGAGCTGCGACATTTGGATCGTGTACGGTCCCCTTCGCCATCCAACCTGATCACCCTCGGGGAATCCGGTTGGGTGTCGATTGAGTAACAGACCTTGATGTGAGGCAAAATCTCCGCCTCAGGTCGGGCACAAGTCCGGCCTCTCACGCGTTACGTGCGCTGGAGACACCGCAACCACCCAGAGGGGGAGAGCGACATGGCAACGGATTACGACACCCCACGTAAGACCGATGACGACGTCGATTCCGACAGCCTTGAAGAGCTGAAGGCACGACGGAACGACAAGTCGACGTCGACGGTCGACGTCGACGAGTTCGAAGCAGCCGAGGGCATGGAACTGCCCGGCGCGGACCTTTCCAATGAGGAACTGGCCGTCCGGGTGCTGCCCAAGCAGGCCGATGAGTTCACCTGCATGAGCTGCTTCCTCGTACACCACCGCAGTCAGCTGGCCCGTGAGAAGAACGGCCAGCCGATCTGCCGCGACTGCGACTGAGGTCCGGTCGGCCGTGGCAGGCGAGACACCGTCCAGGAAGCGACGCTTCCGACGTCAGAAGCCGTCGGAGGCGCCCGCAGAGGCGTACCCGGGCGGTACGGGACCGGACGAGGGCAACACGCCCTCCGACACGGACTCGTCCGCCCTCTTGCCCTACGGTGCGGGAGAAGACGGGCGAGGTGCCTCGACCTCGCTCGAAGCGCTCCCGCGCGATACGGCTGACCGGCCCCACGGGTCGAGTCGGCCGGGGCGGCTGGCCTCCGTGCGCAACGGCGTGCGGAGAAGCAGCGAGAGCGCCAAGGCGGCCGTGGGCTACATCGCCGACCGGATCATCGAGAACGCACCGCGCGTGCCGGTGCGTGACCTCGCGACCCTGCGGGGGCAGTTCCCCGGCCTGAGTCCCGAACAGCTCGCGGACAAGCTGGTCGCGGGCGCGTCCAATGCCACGGCGACGGTGGGCGCAGGTGTGGGCGCTGCCGCGATGCTGCCCGTACCGCCCGCCATGCCCGCCGAGCTGGCCGCGGAGATCACCGGCGTGGCCGCGATCGAGCTCAAGCTCATCGCCGAACTACACGAGGTCTATGGCCTAAGGCCCCCGGGCAGTCTCAAAGAGCGCAGCACCGCCTATCTGGCCGCCTGGTCGGACGAGCGCGGCATCGACGTGACCAAACCGTCGACGTACAAGAACGCCGCCCTGAGCGGCGGACTCAAGCGCGAGCTGCGCCAACAGATCATGAAGCGGATGATCCGCAATCTCCCCAACCTGATCCCGTTCATGGTGGGGGCTGCGGTCGGTGCCGTGATGAACCGCCGGGACACCCGGCACCTCGCGGACCGGGTCCGCAAGGATCTCCGTATCCGGCAGGTCCCGTGGGACGCACTGCCGGCGCTGCCGCCGCTGGATCAGCCCGCGCAGCCACTGGAGCACCTGAAGAAGCCCTACGAGTTGGAGGGCTGAGCCACTCCGGTCGGGGCGGCTGTGGGGCGGGACGCACGGTGAGGCGTTCTGCCCCGTGACTGTTGTTCTGCCCCCTGACGGACGGCGTGACGGACGGCAGGGCGCCGGCGAACGGCGTCCCGGACGGACGTCAGGCAGCGCGCAGAGCGTCGGCCAATCCCTGTGGATCACGCGTCGAGAGGTACACGTACGGCGTGGGGTCGGCCGGATCGGTGATTTCGATCCGCACGGCCGTGGGGATGTAGCTGCGCAGCAGCATGAAGGCCCGCGGGTCCGCCTTGTAGGAGCGCCAGGCGAGCGTCTCCTCGGCGTCCAGCACTTCGGGCTCCCCCAGCGCGCTCAGTGGGATGCGGGCGTCCGCCACGACCAGCGCCCCGGTGACCACACGGATCCGAGCAGATCCGTAGGAGCTCACCACGACCGCGGTCAGCACGGCCGCGCCGACCGCACCACCGAGCATGGGCAGGACACCGAGGGGAAGGGTGACCAGACCGCCCGAGATGCCGGCCAGGAGGCTCAGGGCCCACCACACGGGCGGAGCGGTCAGACGTTCTTCGTAGCGCACGGCCGGGGTGCCGGGGGCGGAGGGCTGCATGTCGACTAGCTTGGCACGGTGCGGCTCCGGGCCTGCCACGCGGGTAAGGTCTGCGCCTGTGAGCACTGAGAATTCCAGGGGGTCGAGTCCCGGCCATCCGGCCATGGTCCCCCCGGCCGACGCCATACCTCCGGTGCGGCACCCCGATGCCCCCGCCCCCGGTGAGCTGCTCGGCTCGCACTACGACCACTGTTTCGGCTGTGGAGGGGCCCAGCCGCACGGTCTGCATCTGCAAGCGCGGGCGGGCGACGGCGTGAGCATCACCGCCGAGTTCACCGTACGGCCGGCCCATCAGGGCGCCCCGGGCCTGGCGCACGGTGGGGTCCTCACCTCTGCGCTGGACGAGACGCTCGGTTCGCTGAACTGGCTGTTGCGGACGATCGCCGTCACCGGCCGGCTGGAGACGGACTTCGTCCGGCCCGTGCCGGTGGACACCCAGCTCTTCCTCCAGGCCGAGGTCACCGCGGTCGCCGGTCGCAAGATCTACTCCAGCGCCGTGGGCCGTATCGGCGGTCCGGACGGGCCCGTCGCCGTACGTGCCAAGGCCCTCTTCATCGAGGTCAAGGTCGACCACTTCATCGACAACGGCCGGCCGGCGGAGATCCAGGCCGCCATGTCCGACCCCGACCAGATCAGACGCGTACGCGCTTTCGAGGTGAATCCCTGATGTCCCGCACGTCCGACCACAACAGCCCCGTGGACCTTCTGATCCGTCGAGTGGACCCCGAGGTGCCGTTGCCTTCGTACGCGCACCCCGGGGATGCGGGGGCGGATCTCGTCACCTGCGAGAGCGCCGAGCTCGCTCCCGGTGAGCGCGTCGTGCTGCCGACCGGGGTCGCCATCGCCCTTCCCGACGGGTACGCCGCCTTCGTCCATCCGCGCTCCGGACTCGCGGCCCGCTGCGGCGTAGCACTCGTGAATGCCCCGGGGACGATTGATGCCGGGTACCGTGGGGAGATCAAGGTGATCGTGGTCAATCTCGACCCGCGCGAGACGGTGCGGTTCGAGCGATTTGACCGGATTGCCCAACTGGTTGTCCAGCAGGTCGAGAAGGTGCGCTTCCACGAGGTGGCGGAGCTTCCCGGCTCGGCACGGGCCGAGGGGGGCTTCGGGTCCACCGGCGGTCATGCCGCTGTGGACGGCTCAACGGGTGGGAATCGATACGCTTCCGTCGTATCCGACCGGGAAGGACAGTGACGTGTTCGGACGTCGCAAGAAGAGTGGTTCCGCGGGGGACGCGGACGCAGCGGCCGAGGCCGAGCAGGTCGCCGAGCTCAACTCGGACAACGCTGACAACGCTGACGATGCTGAGAACGCTGCCGACGCAGAGGGCGCCGGGAACGCAGCCAGTGGCAAGGGCCGCCGGGTGAACCTCCCGCCCGCACCGCGGCCGGACGGCCCCTGGGACGTCTCCGAGGTCTCCAAGGCCGATGAGGGCCGTGTCGATCTCGGTGGTCTGTTCGTGCCCGGGGTCGAGGGCATGGAGCTGCGGGTAGAGGTCGCCGGCGATGCGATCGTCGCGGCGACGGTCGTCCTGCGCGACAGTGCCGTACAGCTCCAGGCGTTCGCAGCGCCGAAGAAGGAAGGCATCTGGGGCGAGGTCCGCGAGGAGATCGCCTCCGGCATCACCCAGCAGGGCGGCATCATCGACGAGGTCGAGGGTCCGCTGGGCTGGGAGCTGCGGGCACAGGTGCCCGTGCAGCTGCCCGACGGTACCGGTGGGGTGCAGTTGGTGCGCTTCATCGGGGTCGACGGTCCGCGGTGGTTCCTGCGGGGTGTGATCTCCGGCCAGGGCGCCGTGCAGCCGGAGGCGGCCGGTCTGCTGGAGCAGATCTTCAAGGACACCGTCGTCGTCCGCGGCGAGGGGCCCATGGCGCCGCGCGACCCGATCGTCCTGAAGCTGCCCGAGGACGCGCAGATGGTGCCCGAGGGCGTCCAGCAGGAGGAGCAGGAGGGTTCCCGCTTCTCCGGTGGCATGGGTCAGCTCCAGCGCGGCCCGGAGATCACCGAGGTCCGCTGAGGCCCTTTTGAACAGCTCGGACCGGTGGGTCGCTCTTCCCTGGGGAGTGCGACCCACCGGTGTTTTCTCGTACTGTTCCGAGATCGAACCGGCACTCCACCGGAACGTCACCGGAACTCCCGTACGAAGGGCGCTTCATGACCGAGAGCACAGGAGCCCGCGGCGGCACGGCGCTGGCCGACGAGTCGGCGCAGGGGCCCATGGTGCGGGTGGAGAACCTGCACCGTTCGTACGGCTCGGGCGCGGCTGCCGTCCACGCCCTGCGCGGTGTCTCCTTCGAAGTGGGCCGGGGGGAGTTGGTCGCGCTCAAGGGCCGGTCGGGTTCGGGCAAGACGACCCTGCTCAATCTGGTCGGCGGCCTGGACTCCGCCGACGAGGGGCGCATCACCGTCGACGGGGTGGAACTCGCGGGGCTGGGCGAGAAGCAGCTTCTGGAGCTGCGCCGCGATCGCATCGGTTTCGTCTTCCAGGCGTTCGGGCTGATTCCGATCCTGTCGGCGGCCGAGAACGTGGGCGTGCCGATGCGGCTGCGCAGGACGCACCAGCGCGAGCGGGAGGAGCGGGTGCAGCTGTTGCTCTCCCTGGTGGGTCTCGCGGACCATGCGTCCCAACGCCCCGGGGAGCTGTCCGGCGGGCAGCAGCAGCGCGTGGCGATCGCCCGCGCCCTGGCCAACCGGCCCGCGCTGTTGATCGCCGACGAGCCGACGGGTCAGTTGGACGCCGATACGGGACTCGCGGTGATGGAGCTGTTGCGGGCGGTGGTGCGGGGTGAGGGCGTGACCGCCCTGGTGGCCACCCACGACGCCCAACTGTTGGGGTTGGCGGACCGGGTGATCGAACTCAGTGACGGAGAGATCACCGAGGGCTGACCTGGTGTGACGTCGGGTTCCCGTGGTGCGGGCCCGTTCGGTGGGTCGGGCCCGTGGTGTCGAGCCGGGAGAGAGCGCCCCGGTACGGGGTCGGGCCCGTGCAGGGCCTGCGCCACCGGTCCCACGGCATCAGAATCACGTCAAATCCGCCGCTCAGGCGCCCCCCTGGCCCGATATGCCCGATTCCCTCGCCGTATGGTCGTCGCAGTGCACCCAGCTGTTCCTGAAAGACAATGAGGCCATGGCACGCGGCAAGCTAAGGATCTATCTCGGCGCGGCACCAGGCGTCGGCAAGACCTACGCCATGCTGTCCGAGGCCCATCGGCGCGTCGAGCGCGGCACGGACTGCGTGGTGGCCTTCGTGGAGCACCATGACCGTCCCCGTACCGAGGTCATGCTCCACGGACTGGAGCAGGTGCAGCGCAGGGAGATCGAGTACCGGGGAACCGTCTTCACCGAGATGGACGTCGACGCCGTGCTGGAGCGGGCGCCCGCGGTGGCGCTCGTGGACGAACTGGCGCACACCAACGTGCCCGGGTCCCGGCACGCCAAGCGGTGGCAGGACGTCCAGGAACTGCTGGTCGCGGGCATCGACGTCATCACGACGGTGAACATCCAGCACTTCGAGTCCCTCGGGGACGTCGTCGAGTCGATAACCGGTGTGCGGCAGCGCGAGACCGTACCGGACGAGGTGGTGCGCAGGGCCGAGCAGATCGAGCTGGTCGACATGACGCCGCAGGCCCTCAGACGGCGGATGGCGCACGGCAACATCTACACCTCGGACAAGGTCGACGCGGCGCTCTCCAACTACTTCCGCCCCGGCAATCTGACGGCCCTGCGGGAACTGGCGCTGCTGTGGGTGGCGGACCGGGTCGACGAGTACCTCCAGCAGTACCGCGGCGAGCACAACATCCGCTCCACCTGGCAGGCCCGGGAGCGCATCGTGGTGGGGCTCACCGGCGGGCCCGAGGGCCGCACCCTCATCCGTCGGGCGGCCCGTATGGCAGCCAAGGGCTCGGGGAGCGAGATCCTGGCGGTCTACATCGCCCGCAGCGATGGTCTGACCTCCGCTTCGCCCAAGGAACTGGCGGTGCAGCGGACCCTGGTCGAAGACCTCGGCGGAACGTTCCACCACGTCATAGGCGACGACATTCCGGTGTCCCTGCTGGAATTCGCCCGCGGGGTCAACGGCACCCAGATCGTGCTCGGGTCCAGTCGCCGCAAGGCGTGGCAGTACATCTTCGGTCCGGGCGTCGGCGCCACCGTGGCCCGTGACTCGGGCCCCGACCTCGACGTCCACATCGTCACCCACGACGAGGCGGGGAAGGGGCGCGGGCTGCCCGTGGCCCGCGGGGCCCGGCTCGGTCGCACCAGGATCATCGCGGGCTGGCTGGTCGGCGTGGTCGCCCCGATCCTGCTGTCGCTGCTGCTCACGGCCTTGGGCGACTCGCTGGGGCTCGCCAATGACGTGCTGCTGTTCCTGTTCCTGACCGTGCTGTCGGCGCTGCTCGGCGGTCTCCTGCCCGCGCTGGCGTCCGCGGCGGTCGGTTCCCTGCTGCTGAACTTCTACTTCACTCCCCCGGTGCGCACCCTGACCGTCTACGACCCGAAGAACATCGTGGCCATCGTGATCTTCTTCGCGGTGGCGGTCGCGGTGGCGTCCGTGGTCGATCTGGCGGCCCGCCGCACCCATCAGGCGGCCAGGCTGCGCGCCGAATCGGAGATCCTCTCCTTCCTCGCCGGCAGCGTGCTGCGGGGAGAGACCACCTTGGACGCCCTGCTCCAACGGGTCAGGGAGACGTTCGGCATGGAGTCGGTCGCCCTGCTGGAGCGGGCGGGGGACGTCGACCCGTGGACGATCGCCGGCAGTGTGGGCCCCCGCTGCGTCGTACGCCCGGAGGACGCCGACGTGGACATGCCGGTCGGCGACCACATGGCACTCGCGCTCTCCGGCCGGGTGCTGCCCGCCGAGGACCGTCGGGTGCTGGCCGCCTTCGCCGCCCAGGCCGCGGTCGTCCTCGACCGGGAGCGACTGGTCGACGAGGCGGAGGAGGCGCGGGCGCTCGCGGAGGGCAATCGCATCCGCACCGCGCTGCTCGCCGCCGTCAGCCATGATCTGCGCACTCCCCTGGCCGCGATCAAAGCGGCCGTGACCTCGCTGCGGTCGGACGACGTGGCCTGGTCGGACGACGATGAGGCGGAGCTGCTGGCCGGCATCGAGGACGGCGCGGACCGGCTCGACCACCTCGTGGGCAATCTGCTGGACATGTCCCGGCTCCAGACCGGCACGGTGACCCCGCTGATCCGGGTGACCGACCTGGACGAGGTGGTGCCGATGGCCCTGGTATCGGTGCCGGTCGAGAGCGTGGAGCTGGACATACCGGAGTCACTGCCGATGGTGGCCGTCGACCGGGGACTGCTGGAGCGTGCCGTCGCCAATATCGTCGAGAACGCGGTCAAGTACAGCCCCGTCGACAGGGCCGTCACGGTGGCCGCGAGCGCGCTGGGCGACAGGGTGGAGGTGCGGGTGGCCGATCGTGGCCCCGGGGTGCCCGACGAGGAGAAGGAACGGATCTTCGAACCCTTCCAGCGGTACGGGGACGCTCCGCGCGGTGCCGGTGTGGGCCTCGGCCTCGCCGTTGCCCGCGGCTTCACGGAGGCCATGGGCGGCACCCTGACCGCCGAGGACACGCCCGGTGGCGGCATGACCATGGTCCTCACCCTGAAGGCCGCGCCCGGGCTGGACCCGGTGAGCCCCGACCTACCCGCCCAGGTCACCTCATGACCGCCCCGATCAGGCGCACGGCACCGACAGCGATCGGGACGCTACGGACACCACACCCGGACCACGACGGAACGACAGTCGCGCAGTCGACCGCGCAGACCGTGCAGAAAGGCAGGCCCGCCATGACCAGGGTGCTGGTAGTCGACGACGAGCCGCAGATCGTCCGCGCTCTCGTGATCAACCTGAAGGCGCGCAAGTACGAGGTGGACGCGGCACCGGACGGCGCGACCGCCCTGGAACTGGCCGCCGCGCGCCATCCGGACGTGGTCGTGCTCGACCTGGGCCTGCCCGACATGGACGGCGTCGAGGTGATCCGCGGCCTGCGCGGATGGACGCGCGTACCGATCCTGGTGCTCTCCGCCCGGCAGACCTCCGACGAGAAGGTGGAGGCGCTCGACGCGGGGGCCGACGACTATGTGACCAAGCCCTTCGGCATGGACGAGCTGCTGGCGCGGCTGCGCGCCGCGGTGCGCCGGGCGGAGCCGGTGGGCGGCGGGGACGACGACGTGGTGATCGTGGAGACCGAGGGGTTCACGGTCGATCTGGCGGCCAAGAAGGTCCACCGCGACGGACGGGACGTACGGCTGACCCCGACCGAGTGGCACCTGCTGGAGGTCCTGGTGCGCAACACCGGTCGGCTGGTCAGCCAGAAGCAGCTGTTGCAGGAGGTGTGGGGGCCCTCGTACGGGACGGAGACCAACTACCTGCGCGTCTACATGGCACAGCTACGGCGCAAACTGGAAGCCGATCCCTCGCACCCCCGCCACTTCGTCACCGAGCCGGGCATGGGGTACCGCTTCGAGCGGTTCTGACCGGCATCGGGACAGGGCTCGGGACGGCCCTGGGATCGGGTGCGGGCTCCCCTTCCCCGTCGAGCGGGCCGGAGCACCCGCACGGCGGGGTCGGGGTCCCGGGAAGGTGTCGGCAGTGGCCGGTACGCTTGCTCCATGAGTGCAACACCCCGCTCGGAGAGTGGTTCAGCGAAGGACGGCAGAGCCGCGAGGCCGGCCGGCCGCTTTCGCCGCATGCTCGACCGGCTTTCCAGCTCACAGCAGGACCTGGAGTCCGAGGAGCTGCAGGAGGACGCCCAGGCGTCGGGGTGCGTTCGCATAGCCGAGTGCGGTGACCGACAGATCGTCCGGGTCACTGGTACGTTGCGCACGGTCACCTTCAGGCCACGTGCCGGGGTGCCCGCCCTGGAGGCGGAGCTCTTCGACGGAAGTGCCCCGCTGGACGTGGTCTGGCTCGGTCGCCGCGCGATCGTGGGCATCGAGCCCGGGCGCAGACTCATAGCGTCCGGCAGGATCTCCATGAGCCACGGCCGCCGTGTGCTGTTCAACCCCAAATACGAACTCCGACCACTCGGACAGGAGTAGCCGGTGACGTCTCTCGACAAGCCGACCACCACGAACGACCCGCAGCAGGACGACGACTCCAAGGCAGTCACGGAGGCGGCGCTCTCCGAGGCGTTCGGTGGCGTTCGGGGCATGGTGGAGACCGTTCTGCCCGGACTGTTGTTCGTCACGATCTACACGGTCAACAGGGACCTCCATGTCTCGGCCATCGCGGCCCTGACGGTCTCCCTGCTGCTGGTGGGGGTCCGGCTGCTACGCAAGGACACCGTGAAGCACGCGTTCAGCGGTGTCTTCGGGGTGGCCTTCGGCGTTGTCTTCGCGATGATGACGGGCAATGCCAAGGACTTCTACCTGCCCGGAATGCTGTACACGCTGGGCACCGCGCTCGCCTACATCATCACCACCTTGTGCGGCGTGCCGCTGGTGGGGCTGATCCTGGGGCCCATCTTCAAGGAGAACCTCTCCTGGCGGACGCGCAACCCGGGGCGCAAGAAGGCGTACGCCAAGGCGAGTTGGGCCTGGGGGCTGATCTTCCTCGCGAAGTGCGCCATCCTCTTCCCGCTCTACTGGTGGGCGGACACCACCCAGTTGGGCTGGGTCCTGGTGGCGCTCAAGATTCCACCACTGCTGCTGGCCGTCTATCTGACCTGGCTGTTCCTGGCGAAGGCTCCGCCGCCGATCGACGTCTTCGCCGAGATGGAGGAGCAGGAGCGGGCGGAGAAGGAGCGCAAGGCGGCGGCTGCTCAGCGGCCCGAACTGTAGTTGGGCGCGAGGTGCCCGGTCCCCTGGGGATCGGGCACCTCGCCGTGTCCGGCACCGTCGGCGGCCCCGACTCCCGTCCGCGCGTCTCGTTCCGCGCGTCTCGTTCCGTGCGTCTCGCGCCTCGCACGAGTGGCCGGGTCCATGCTCTGAGCAGCCGATTCCGTCCGGTTGATCTACTCTCTCCCGATCACGATCTCATCAATTCCCCTGCAACATTCGCCACATCAGCAGCACCTTCTGAAAGCATCCGAAAGCAGAAAAGGCTTTCAGGGGGCATACACCTTTACCGGGTGGGGACTGGCGCAGCAGGGGGAATGTCGTGGCGGGGTTTCTGTTCCTGCGCGCCCGGGGGCATCGACTGCTCCTGTCGGCAGCGCTCCTCGCCATTCTGCTCACGACCTCCGTGCTCGCCGCGCTGGCCGCCTTCGCCGGATCCGTCTCGGACGCAGGGTTGCGGCACGCCCTGCGGACCAGGGACGCATCGGCCGCAGCCCTGGTGATCACCACGGAGAACGCCGACGTCGACCGGGTAGCGGCGGCACGGGACGCCGAGCGCGGCGCCCGACTCGCCTTCGACGGCCTCCCCGTGGCCTTGCAGACGTTCGAGCGTTCGGGACCGTACGCGCTGCCCCGGGCGCTCCAGTCGCCCGCCGCGCGCAAGGGCGAACCGGACCTCACCCTCTTCGCTGCCGTCGACCGCTCGCACGTCCGGCTGTCGGCGGGTGCGTGGCCCGCGCCGCAGCAGTCGGACAAGGTGATTCCGGTCGCGCTGCCCGACGTCGCGGCCAAGCAGCTGAAACTCGCTCCGGGGCCGCGCATCCTCACGGTCACGGACCGGATGGGCGGACCGCCCGTACGGATCAAGGTCACGGGCACCTATCGGCCGCTGGACCGCAGCGCCTCCTACTGGCAGCTCGACGAGTTGGACGGACGGGGGGTCAAGAAGGACGTCTTCACCACGTACGGTCCGCTGCTCGTGGACCCCGGCGGCTTCGGTGCGGGCGGCGTCCGCCCCGGCGGGGTGGCCTGGATCGCCACGGCCGACTTCGACGGACTGGGCGCGGAGCGGATCGACGAGCTGCGCACCGCGGCCGGAAAGAGTCAGCAACTGCTGTCCGCCCAGCCCGCGCTGACCACGGGCGTCGTCGCCCGTACCTCACTGCCGAGCGTGCTCGACCAGTTGGAACGGGCGCTTCTGGTGTCCCGCGCGACCCTGCTGCTGGTCTCCCTGCAACTGGTCCTGCTCGCCGGCTACACCCTGCTGCTCGTCGCTCGGCTGCTGGGCCAGGAGCGGGACGGCGAGACCCGGGTGCTGGTGGCCCGCGGCGCCTCCCGCCGCAGACTCGCCGCCCTCGCCGCCCTGGAAGCACTGCTGTTGGCGCTGCCGGCCGCGATCTGCGCTCCGCTGCTGGCCGGTCCGGTGACCCGACTGCTAGCGGGGCACGGGCTGTTGGCCAGGATCGGGCTCGGGGACGAACTGGCCACCACCGGGCCGACACCTCAGCTGTGGCTCGTCGGCGCCGCGGTCGCACTGGCCTGCGCGGCAGCCGTGACGATCCCGGCCCTCACCGCCGCCCGAGCCGCCCGCGGCAGGGCCAGGACGCTGCCCGGACCCCTGCGGGCCGGTGCCGACATCGCACTGCTGGCGGTCGCGGCGGTCGCCTACTGGCAGTTGGACCGCCGCACCCTGGGCAGCGGCGCACTCAGCGGCGACCGCGAGGGCCGGCTCGGCATCGATCCGCTGCTCGTGGTGGCCCCCGCGCTGGCACTGCTCGCCGGGACGGTGCTGACCCTGCGTCTGCTGCCGCCGGCCGCACGGCTCGCCGAGCGCCGTGCCGCACGCGGGAAGGGGTTGACCACCTCCCTCGCCGGCTGGCAGTTCAGCCGTCGCCCCCTGCGCGGAGCGGGCCCCGTCCTGCTGCTGGTGTTGTCGGTCGCCATGGGAATGCTGGCGATCGGCCAGGGCGCGTCGTGGGACCGTTCGCAGGACGATCAGGCGGACTTCCGCACGGGCGCCCCGATTCGGGTGCTCAGCGGTGGCAGCGCGCCCCCGCTGGGCCAGGGCGGACAGTACGACGAACTGCCCGGCTCCCCCGCGGTGGCGCCCGGGACCCGTACGGAGGTCAGTCTCTCCGGCGGAAGGCGGGCCACGGTGGTGGCGCTCGACACCGTCGCCGCGACCGACGGCATCCAGATCCGCAGCGATCTGGCCGAGGGGTCCGTGTGGCGGCTGTTGGAGATGCTCAAGCCGCAGGAGGACGTCCGGCCGGGCGTGGTGCTGCCCGAGGACATCGTGCGGTTGGAGTTCGACCTCACGCTGCACAGGCCGACGACGGGCGACCCCGGGGAGGAGCCGGGCGAGCCCGCCCTCACCTTCACCTTCGAGGACCGCTACGGGGTCTCGTACCGGTTGCCGCTGACCGCACCACCGGCCGACGGCAAGGCGCACCGCGTCTCCCTCGACCTCGCCAAGGCCGCAGGTGCTCCCGCGGGCAGGCCGGCCGCACCCCTGGCGCTGACCGACATCGAGGTCTTCGAACCGGAGGCGATGACCCGGATCGTCTCCAAGCGGTTGACGTTCGGTGCGCTCCGCGCGGTCGCGTCGGACGGCGTCTCGCGTCTGGTCCCGCTGCCCTCGGGGCCCGTGTGGTCGGTCCGCGCGATCCCCAGCGTCGAGGTCGACCCGGCGAGCAAGGCGGAGGCCGCACCGGCCGTCACCTCGGTCCGCTCGACGTCCCGTCAGCCTCTCGACATCCGCTACCACACGGGGAAGATCGCGGCCTTCGATCCCTGGGGCGCGGATATGACGGCCACCTTGCGGATCACCGTCAAACGGGAGGCCCCGGAGACGGTTCCCGCCCTGGTGACCGAGAGCTTCCTCCGCGCCAGCGGTGCCGAGATCGGCGCGACCGTCGAACTGCCGCTGGCCGGGGGCCAGACGAAGGTGCGGCTCATGGGCGTGCTGGGCGCCGTCCCGACGACCGGGCAGGACACGGTTGCCGCGGGCGCGGACGGTTCGGGGGCCGCTGCGTCGTCCGCCAAGGCCGACGGGGGCGCGATGTTGATCAACCTGCGGGCCGTCAACCGGGCGTTGTCCAACCGCCCCGACGCCGTGCTGCCGCCGTCGGAGTGGTGGCTGTTCCCCCGGCCGGGCCAGGTGGCCCAGGTGGCCTCGCACATACGCGAACGCGCCGATCTGGAACCGAGTCAGATCCAGGTGCGGGACGAGGTGGCCGCGGCCCTGCACGACGATCCGCTCGGTGCGGGACCCCAGTCCGCTCTCCTGGCCGCGACCCTCGCCGCAGCCGCGCTGGCCGCGGTCGGCTTCGCGGTGTCGGCGGCGGGGGCGCTACGGGAGCGTTCCCGGGAGTTCGCGGTCCTGCGCGCGCTGGGTGCACCGCGGCGCCAACTGGCCAGGCTGCTGGCCCTGGAGCAGTCGCTTCTGCTCGGCATCGCGCTGGTGATCGGGACCGCGCTGGGAGCCGCGCTGACCCGTGCGGTGGTTCCGCTGATCGTCCTGACCGGACAGGCCACCCAGCCGATTCCGCCGGTGATCGTGGAGCTTCCGGCTGGCCGGGTGTGGTTGCTCCTGGCCGCCGTGGCCGCGGCGCCCGTCGCCATCGTGGTGGCGCTGGCGATGCGGCGCGGTGAGTCGACCGTGGTGCTGCGCACGCAGGGAGGCGAGTGACGGTGTCGGGCACGAGCAGGGCCACGGGAGCTCCCGCGGGCGGAGACGGGGCCGCGTCGGCCGGTCGACGGGACGGGAGTTGCCCGTTCGGTGCCGGGCCGAGGGCCCGGGGCCGGCGGCATCCCACGGGGAAGCCGCGTACACGGCACGCGCCTCGGGGGGCGGCTGACGCTCCTCGTCCGTCATACCGCCCGTTCGGGGCGTCCATCGGTTCATCCGCCCGAGGAGGCATGGAGTGAGGGCCGTCGCCCCCTGGGTCCGAACCCGATTGCGCACCTCACCGGGTGCGGCCGTCGCCCTGTTGGTGCTCGTCCTGGTCACCTCGTTCCTCGCCGCTGCGTTTCCGCGTGCGGTGGACGCGTACGAGAGTGAGGGGTTGCGCCGGGAGATCGGCGCGGCGTCACCGGACCGCAGCGTCATCCAGTTCACCGAGGGACCGGCCGAGGAGTTCGCGACCGACCCGGAGAACCCCGACGACCCCGAGGCCGGCGCGCGCCACCGGCTGGGCCCGGAACGGATGGCGAAGGCGTACCGCACGATCCTGGCCTCCCTGCCGGCGCCGCTGCGCGCCGATGTCGACCAGTCGGCCCACGGGGTGCGGAGCGTGGAGCCGGAGCGGGCCAGCGACCCCTGGCTGCCGGAACTGGACGGCGGCCGTCCGGTCTTTGCGTTCCATGCACGGGCGGGGCTCGCCGATCACTCGACACTTCTCAAGGGGCGACTCCCCCGGGCCTCGAACGGCTCGGGCACGGTGGAGGGTGCGGTCACCGCGGCCACCGCCGAGACCCTGCGGATCAAGGTCGGCTCCACCGTGCACACGGGTCCGCTCGCGGTCCGGGTGACCGGCATCGTCACGCCCCGCGAGCCCCAACGGGGCTACTGGTCCACCGAACCGGTGCTGCGCACCCCGACCCTCCTCTACTCCGGACAGCCCGTACCGGTGCCCTACTGGTACGGCGCACTCCTGCTCGACCCGGGTTCGGCCGAAGCGCTGCTGGCCCTGCCGAACGCGCCCGAGCCGTACTGGCGGATCGCACCCGACGCCTCGGGGCTCGACATCGGCGACCTGCCGAAGTTGCGCGCGTCCGTCGCCAGCGCCGAGGGCGGCCCCCTGCGCACCGCACTGCGCGAGTCCGTCTCGTCCGAGTTGGACGCGGCGACGACCATGGACGATCTCCTCCTGGGGTTCGACGGCATCCGGGCCGCCATCGGTCCGGTGGTCGCGGTCGCGGCGTTCGGTGCCGGTAGCGTCGCCGTCGTCGTCCTGCTGATGGCCGGTGGACTCGCCGTCACCCGGCGGCGGGCGGAACTCTCCCTCGTACGGGCGCGTGGCGGTTCGCTGCCCGGAGTCTTCGCCAGACTGCTGCGGGAGACCACGGTGGTGGCGGTGCCCGCGGCAGCGGCCGGCTGCGCCCTGGCACTGGTCGCACTCCCGCAGGGGGAGTTGCTGCCGGCGCTCCTGGCCTCGGGTCTGGTCGCCCTCGTCGCCTGCACCGCACTGCCCGCCCGGGCCGTCTTCGCCCACCGCACGGCGCGGCTGCACGGCGGCCGTGACGACGTGACCCACCGCAGGCCCTCGCGTCGCCGTGTGGTGGCCGAGGCGACCGTACTGGCGCTGGCGGTGGGTGCGGTGATCGCGCTGCGCCGCCGGGGCACCGCGCCCGGCACGGCGGACCAACTGGTCAGCGCCGCCCCGGTGCTGGTGGCGATGGTGGCAGCGCTGGTCCTCGTACGGCTCTATCCGCTTCCGCTGCGGCTGCTGACGGTGCCCATGGCCCGTCGGCGAGGAGCGGTCGGCTTCCTCTCCCTGGCCCGCGCCGGTCGGTCCCCGGCGACCACGGTCCTCCCGCTGCTGGCCCTGCTGGTGGCGTTGACGACGGCCGCCTTCGGGGGTTCGGTGCTCGCCGGTGTGGACGGGGCACGCGATCGGGCCGCCCTGGTCTCGGTCGGCGCCGACGCCCGGATCGCGGCACTGGACGGCCTACCGGACTCGCTGGCCCAGCAGATCCGGAAGGTCCCCGGCGTGCAGGAGGTGGTCCCGGTCGTCCTGGAGGCCGAGTTGGACCTCCGGGACACCGGGACGCGCAATGTGACGATGGTGGCCGTCGAGCCGGATGCCTACGCCAGGCTGGCACGGGCCACGAAGTTGGGCGGGTTCCGTGCGGACCAGCTGCGCGGAGGAACGGACGCGGTGCCCGCCCTGGTGACGCCTGCGGTCGCCGAACGCCTCGGGGACACCGACGCCCTGATCGGTCCGGCCGGGGGCATGTTCACGGTCCGGGCCGCCGGGGTGCTGGAGGCGACGCCCGCCGTGCCGGTGGGCGACTTCGTCCTGGTCGACGCCTCACGGGTGCCGAACAGGACCACGACGGCACTGCTGGTGAGGGGCCCGGACACCGCTCCGTCCGATCTCCGGGCCGCGGTACGGGCGGCGGGCGGCGACCCGGTCGTCACCCTGCGGTCCGAGGAGCGGGCGGGCTTCACCGAGTCGCCGGTGCAGAGCGGCGCCGAACGGATCTACACCGTGGCCGCCGCCACCGGAGCGGGATACGCCGTACTCGCCCTGCTGCTGTCGCTGCTCCAGGCCGCGCCCGAACGGACCGCCCTGCTCGCCCGGTTGCGGACTATGGGGCTCAGCCGCGCACAGAGCCGACGCCTGCTGGTCTGGGAGAGCCTGCCGCAGACCCTCCTGGCTGCGTCCGGCGGGGCGTTGGTGGGCTGGGGCGCCATTCAGCTGCTGGCCCCCGGTATCGATCTGGGGCGCCTCGCGCTGGCCTCGCGGGGCGGGTTCGCCACGCTGGATGCGGTGCGGTTGGACCCCGACCCGCTGAGCCTGCTGCTGCCCGCGTTCGCCGTGGTGGTGATCGCGGCCGGTGTCTGCACGGTGCAGGCGTGGGTGGCGACGCGGCGTACGACGACGACCGAACTCAGGGTGGGAGACACACGATGACCGATCCCTCTTCCGCTACCGCCGCGCTCCGGGAACTGGAGCGCCGGGCGACCGCCCGGCGCGAAAGCCCCGGGTTCGGCCATGACGCGCTGATCGCCTGCGACCGCTTGGTACGCGTCTTCGCCACCGACGGGGTCGAAGTGCAGGCCCTCCAGGGCCTTGACCTGCTGGTGCGCGAGGGCGAGCTGATGGCCCTGGTCGGTGCGTCGGGAAGCGGCAAGTCGACCCTGATGAACATCCTCGCGGGTCTCGACGAGCCGACGGCGGGCGCGGCGAAGGTCGCCGGCAGCGATCTGCTCGGGATGAGCGCCAAGGAACGGTTGCGCTACCGCCGCGAAGTGGTGGGTTTCGTCTGGCAGCAGACGGCCCGCAATCTGCTGCCGTATCTGACGGCGGTGCAGAACGTCACCCTGCCCATGCAGTTGCGAGGTCGTACGAAGAAGAAGGCCGAGCGCGCCGAGGCACTGCTGGCGCTGCTCGACGTCGCCGACTGCCGGGACCGGCGCCCCCAGCAGATGTCGGGTGGGCAGCAACAGCGGGTGGCGATCGCCGTGGCACTCGCGAACGAGCCGTCGGTGCTGCTGGCAGACGAGCCCACGGGCGAGCTGGACTCCCAGACGGCGGAGCAGATCTTCGCCGCGTTCCGCACGGCCAACGAGGAGTTGGGGACGACGATCGTGATCGTCACCCATGACCAGGCCGTCGCCAGCGAGGTCAAGCGGACGGTCGCCATCCGTGACGGGCGGACCTCCACCGAGATCCTCCGGCACACGGAGGTGGACGGGGCGACCGGCGAGGAGTCGGTCGTGGCCAGGGAGTACGCCATGTTGGACCGGGCCGGCCGGCTCCAACTCCCGGCGGACTACACGCAGACGCTGGGGATGCGCGACCGGGTGCTGTTGGAGCTGGAGCCGGACCACATCCAGATCTGGCCGGACGGCCCCCGGGAGAAGTGAATCGCGCGGGCCTCCGGTTGGTCCGGAGTCCCGCGCGATCGCTTGTCCTGCGTGGAGGGTCGCCCGTTGGATGTCCTCGTCGCTGTGGGCGTATGTCGCTCACCCCTCGTGGACGCTCCGAACGCCCTCCCTACGGAAGGCGCCCCGTCGCCGTCTACATCTCGCGACGGACCTGAAGCAGGTCCTCCAACTGCTCCTCGCGCGCTTGGGCCGCCACGAACAGGAGTTCGTCGCCCGCTTCCAGGGTCTCTTCCGGGCTCGGGGTGAGCACGCGCGAGCCGCGGATGATCGTGACCAGCGAGGTGTCCTCGGGCCAGTCCACATCGCCGACCTGGACCCCAGCCACCGCAGACTCGGGCGGCAGGGTCAGCTCCACCAGGTTGGCGTCACCATGGCTGAAGCGCAGCAACCGTACGAGATCGCCTACGCTCACGGCCTCCTCCACCAGTGCGGACATCAGCCGAGGCGTCGACACGGCGACGTCCACGCCCCAGGACTCGTTGAACAGCCACTCGTTCTTGGGGTTGTTCACCCGGGCGACCACGCGTGGAACGGCGTACTCCGTCTTCGCCAGCAGTGAGACGACCAGATTGACCTTGTCGTCACCGGTGGCCGCGATCACCACGTTGCACCGCTGGAGTGCGGCTTCGTCGAGCGAGGTGATCTCGCACGCGTCGGCGAGCAGCCACTCGGCCTGCGGCACCCGCTCCACCGAGATCGCCGTCGGCGCCTTGTCGACGAGCAGCACCTCGTGCCCGTTCTCCAGCAACTCCCCCGCGATGGACCGTCCCACCGCACCCGCGCCCGCGATAGCGACCCGCATCAGTGTTCGCCCTCCTCGGGGCCTTCGGCGAAGGCCGCCTCGACCTTCTCGATCTCGTCCGTGCGCATCATCACGTGGACGAGGTCGCCTTCCTGGATCACCGTCTGCGAGGTCGGCAGGACCGCCTCCCCCAGCCGGGTGAGAAAGGCCACCCGCACACCCGTCTCGTCCTGGAGCCGGCTCACCTTCTCGCCGATCCAGGAGGGTGCGGTGTGGACCTCGGCGAGTTGCACCCCGCCGCTGGGGTCACGCCACAGGGGCTCGGCGCCGGACGGCAGCAGCCGGCGCAGCATCTGGTCGGCGGTCCAGCGGACCGTGGCGACGGTGGGAATGCCGAGACGCTGGTAGACCTCGGCGCGGCGCGGGTCGTAGATGCGGGCGGCGACATGGTCGATGCCGAACATCTCCCGCGCCACCCGGGCGGCGATGATGTTCGAGTTGTCGCCACTGCTGACGGCGGCGAATGCTCCCGCGTCCTCGATGCCCGCCTCGCGCAGGGTGTCCTGGTCGAACCCGACTCCGGTGACGCGCCGGCCACCGAATCCGGAGCCGAGGCGGCGGAAGGCCGTGGGGTCCCGGTCGATGACGGCGACCGTGTGCCCCTGCTTCTCCAGGGTTTGGGCAAGAGCGGCTCCCACCCGCCCGCATCCCATGATGACGATGTGCACGACCGTCCTTCCGGCTGCCACCTCAGTGGCGTTCTTTGCTCAGTATTTAACGGTTGAAGCAGTGCTGTGGCTTAAAGGGTCTCAGACCTTGGCTCAAGCTACACACGCACCGTAAGCCCTGGGGCACCAGGTATCCGGGGGGAAGGATGCATTCCATGGGGGGACTGGGGTGGTGGGTGGGCCTGGCCCATATCGAACGCTTACGATCCTCTCCGTGTCCAAACTGACCGACCTGCCCAAGCGGATTCTGATTGGCAGGGCGCTGCGGAGCGACCGCCTCGGGGAAACGCTCCTTCCCAAGCGCATCGCGCTCCCGGTCTTCGCCTCCGACCCGCTGTCTTCGGTGGCCTATGCACCCGGTGAGGTCCTGCTGGTCCTCTCCATCGCGGGTTTCTCCGCCTACCACTTCAGCCCCTGGATCGCCCTCGCGGTCGTGGTGCTGATGTTCACGGTGGTCGCTTCCTACCGACAGAACGTGCACGCCTACCCCAGCGGCGGCGGCGACTACGAGGTGGCCACGACGAACCTCGGGCGGAGGGCGGGACTGACGGTGGCGAGCGCGCTGCTCGTCGACTACGTCCTCACGGTGGCCGTGTCCATCTCGTCCGGCGTGGAGAACCTCGGCTCCGCGATCCCGTTCGTGGTGGAGAACAAGGTGCTGTGCGCCGTGATCGTCATCGGACTGCTGACGGTGATGAACCTGCGCGGCGTCCGCGAGTCCGGGAAGCTGTTCGCGATTCCGACGTACGTCTTCGTCACCGGCGTGTTCATCATGATCACGTGGGGGGCGTACAAGGGTCTGGTCCTCAACGACACCATGAGCGCTCCCACGGCCGAACTGGAGATCAAGGCCGAGGAAGAGGGGTTGGCCGGATTCGCCCTGGTCTTCCTGCTGCTGCGCGCCTTCTCCTCCGGTTGTGCGGCACTGACCGGCGTGGAGGCGATCAGCAACGGTGTCCCCGCCTTCCGGAAGCCGAAGTCGCGCAACGCGGCGACCACGCTCGCCCTGATGGGAGCGCTGGCGGTCACCATGTTCTGCGGGATCATCGGCCTGGCGATGGCCACGGACGTGAAGATGGCCGAGAACCCGGCCGTGGACCTGCTGCGCAACGGGGTGCCGGTCGGCGAAGGCTTCGTCCAGGACCCGGTGATCTCCCAGGTTGCGGCGGCGGTGTTCGGTGACGGGACCTTCTTCTTCGTCCTGCTGGCCGCGGCGACCGCGCTCGTCCTGTTCCTCGCCGCGAACACGGCGTACAACGGCTTCCCGCTGCTCGGCTCGATACTGGCGCAGGACCGCTACCTCCCCCGGCAACTGCACACCCGCGGCGATCGGCTCGCCTTCTCCAACGGCATCGTGATGCTCGCGGGCGCCGCCGCGATGCTCGTCGTGGTCTACGGCGCGGACTCCACCCGACTGATCCAGCTGTACATCGTCGGCGTCTTCGTGTCCTTCACGCTCAGCCAGATCGGCATGGTCCGGCACTGGAACCGCCATCTGCGCACCGAACGCAACCAGGCCAAACGCCGCCACATGCTCCGCTCCCGGGCCATCAACACCTTCGGCGCCTTCTTCACCGGCCTGGTCCTGATCGTCGTCCTCGCGACCAAGTTCACCCACGGCGCCTGGGTGGCGCTCCTCGGCATGGTGATCTTCTACGCGGTGATGAGCGCGGTCCGGCGCCACTACGACCGGGTGTCGGCGGAGCTCGCGGCGTCCGACGAGCCGAGCGACGACAGCGTACGACCGTCGCGGGTGCACGCCATCGTCCTCGTGTCGAAGGTGCACAAGCCCACCCTGCGGGCCCTCGCCTACGCCAAGCTGATGCGCGTCGACAAGCTGGAGGCCGTCAGCATCAACGTGGACCCGTCGGAGACCCGGGCCCTGCGCGCGGAGTGGGAGCGCCGCGGCATCAACGTACCGTTGAAGATCCTCGACTCGCCCTACCGGGAGATCACCCGCCCGGTGATCGAGTACGTGAAGGGCCTGCGCAAGGAGAGCCCGCGCGACGTGGTCAGCGTGGTCATCCCGGAGTACGTGGTCGGCCACTGGTACGAACACCTCCTGCACAACCAGAGCGCACTGCGGCTCAAGGGGCGGCTCCTGTTCACGCCCGGGGTGATGGTGACCTCGGTGCCGTTCCAGCTGGTGTCGTCGGAGGCGGCCCGCAAGCGGGCGCGCAAGCGCCAGGACTGGAGCGCGCCGGGCGCGGTCCGCCGGGGCCTCGTGGACGAGCGCCCGAAGCCACCCGCACCCGCGCCCCACCGAGGAGACGAGTGACGGCCGAAGGCCACCGCACACCGGCGTAGACTGGTGGGCTGCCCCTGCCCTTCGCAGGGCTACCGCCCGCCTCCTACCGGCCGGGCCGCCCCGCACCACGCACCACATCGAACTCTGGAGTCACCCCACCATGCAGAACGCATCCGATTCTTCGCTGGTCGGGGACGAGTACGAGGTCGAGATCGGCCCCGTGGCCCACGGCGGCCACTGCATCGCCCGCACCGAGGACGGCCGGGTGCTGTTCGTCCGGCACACGCTGCCGGGCGAGCGGGTGATCGCCAAGGTCACCGAGGGCGACGAGGACTCGCGCTTCCTGCGGGCCGACGCGGTCCGGATCATCGAAGCCGCCAAGGACCGGGTCGAGGCGCCCTGCCCCTTCTCGGGGCCCGGCAAGTGCGGCGGCTGCGACTGGCAACACGCCAAGCCGGGTGCCCAGCGGCGATTCAAGGGCGAGGTGATCGCCGAGCAGCTGCTGCGGCTCGCGGGCCTGACCCCCGAGGAGGCCGGCTGGGACGGCACCGTCGCCCCCGCCCCCGGTGACAAGCTCCCCGCCGGAGAGGTCCCCGCCTGGCGCACCCGGGTGCAGTACGCGGTCGACGCCGAAGGCCGTGCCGGCCTGCGCCGCCACCGCTCCCACGATGTCGAGCCGATCGACCACTGCGCGATCGCGGCCCCCGGAGTGACGGAACTGGGCATCGAGAAGCGCAGCTGGCCGCAGATGGAATCGGTCGAGGCGATCGCAGCGACCGGCTCCCACGACCGCCAGGTCATCCTCACCCCGGCGCCCGGCGGCCGTCTTCCCCTGGTGGAACTGGACAAGCCGGTGTCGGTGATGCGGGTCGACGAGCGCGACGGCGGAGTCCACCGGGTACACGGCCGCGCCTTCGTCCGCGAGCGCGCCGACGGTCGCACCTACCGTGTGGGCGCCGGCGGCTTCTGGCAGGTGCACCCGCAGGCCGCCGATGTCCTGGTGAAGGCCGTGATGCAGGGCCTGATGCCGCGCAAGGGTGAAACGGCCCTGGACCTGTACTGCGGCGTCGGCCTGTTCGCCGGCGCGATCGCGGAACGCCTCGGCGAACGCGGCGCGGTGCTGGGCATCGAGTCCTCGAAGCGCGCGGTCGAAGACGCCCGCCACAACCTCCGCGACCTGGACCGCGTCCGCATCGAACAGGGCAAGGTCGACCAGGTCCTCCCCCGCACGGGCATCACCGAAGCCGACCTGATCGTCCTCGACCCACCCCGCGCGGGCGCCGGCAAGCAGACGGTCCGCAGCCTGGCAGCCCTGGGCGCCCGCCGCATCGCGTACGTGGCCTGCGACCCGGCGGCACTGGCGCGGGACCTGAAGTACTTCAGCGAGGCGGGGTACAGGGCGCGGACGCTGAGGGCGTTCGACCTCTTCCCGATGACGCACCACGTGGAGTGCGTGGCGATCCTGGAGCCGGTGAAGAAGGACGCCTGAGCTGGGGTTTTGTGGGTGCGCTTTATGTGCGGTGTGGGCGTTACGGGCGATATCTTGACGCCGATCTGACGCTCGTTGATCTTGGTCTGGCACCGCGCTGACCAGAGGATTTCCATTACTGAGCGTTGGCACTGATGCTCGGATGCATCGTCTGCGGGTGCCCCTTCTGCGATGGGCGGACAGCAAAACGGCCCCTTCTTCCCGTCCTGGACGGGAAGAAGGGGCCGGTCACGTTCTGCGCTCTACGCGGCGAGGGTGAGCGGGGTCTCGAGCCGCTCCCAGGCTCCGAGGACGGTCTTGTGAGTGTCGGGCTGGAGGTGGGCGTAGCGCTGGGTGGTCTGGAAGCTTTCGTGGCCGAGGAGGTGCTGGACCTCGTAGAGGGAGACGCCTCGTTGGACGAGCCAGGAGGCGCAGGTGTGGCGCATGGAGCGGGGCGGGTGGTGCGGTACGAGGTGCTGGTCTCCGTCGGTGTCGAAGCAGTGGGCGTTCCAACTGCGGGCCACCAGGCCTGGCGTCGCCAGTTGCCGTCGTGTGTAGATGCCGAGCGGGCACATGGTGCGCCAGGCGGGCGGGAGTTCGTCCAGGATGCTCTGGGCCTGGTCGACGTCCACGGTGGCGTCGGGGTCCTGGCCGTACGTGCCCTCGGCCTCCTCGTAACCGACGTGCCCGATCAGGACGATGCTGCTGCCGCGCTCGGCGTACCGGCGTGCCTCCGCGCTGGACCTTCGTCACCAGCGGACACGTCGCGTCCACCACTCTCAGGTTCCTGCGCTGCGCCTGCGGGGAGACACGTGGGCGGAGGACCAGGGCCCCTGTGGGAACCTCGTCCAGTTCCTCCACGAGCACCGTCCGCTCACCAGACCGGCGCTGCTCCAAGAGAGCTTCGACGACATCGATCGCGCGCTCCACCCCGGCACAGCACGATCGTGGGGAAGCCAGCAGAACCGTCCGGGGCCCATGAGGTGTCGTGCCGCTTGACCACGGATTCGATAGCTGGGTTCTCGTGATGCGCGAGGGGTTCCGGCGGCTTGGGCAGGCGGTGGGCCATGCCCGTCAGGTCCGGCATGGTCTTCTTGGTCATGTCTTGCCCCTTCGCAGGAGAGATGGAAGGCAGGAACGGCTCCCTGGGTCGGGTGGTCTCCGCATGGATGGTCGGCGCGACTCCGTGCGCGGAGAAAGCGATCTGTACCCCCTGGGGTACCTGGTCCTTGTTCTCCACGAAGACCGTGCCGTTTGTCCTCCAGGGACCGGACGTTGTGGACGACCTCGTGGCCTACACAGACGGGGGCCGTTGTACTTCCCCAGCGCCCGCTCCACCGTGCCTACCGCACGCTCGATACCTGCTTACCGGCCGCGTGGAGGGGCGAGCAGAACCCGCTTGCGCTGTCTGGGGGTGGTGATCATGTGGTCCTCCGCACGGCGGTGTCCGCGAAGTCGCGCAGCAAGCGGGTAGACGTCGGTTCCAGTGGTGCGGCGCGTAGCTGGCTGAGGGCCTGTTCGTACCGTTCGGTGATCATGGTTTCGACCCGTTGGGCGGCGCCGGTGGCGGTGATGATGTTGCGGGCGGTGGCGGCCTGGTCGTGGGTGAGGTCGCGGTGGCCGAGGAGGGGGCGGAGCCGGTCGGCCTGGGCGCGGGTGGCGTGGCGCAGGGTGAGGGCGATGAGGACGGTGGCTTTGCCTTCGCGCAGGTCGTCGAGTGCGGGTTTGCCGGTGTGGGTGGGGTCGCCGAAGACGCCGAGGAGGTCGTCGCGGAGCTGGAAGGCTTCGCCCAGGGGGATGGCGAACGCGGACAGTGAGTCGAGCAGGCTCTGTTCGGCGCCGGCGAGGGCTGCGCCGATGTGCAGGGGGCGTTCGATGGTGTATTTGGCGGTCTTGTAGCGGCAGATCGCCAGTGCCCGGCTGACGTCGACGCCGGGGGTGCCGGTGGCGGTGACATCGAGGTACTGGCCGTAAACGACCTCGCTGCGCATGGCGTCGATAAGTGGTAGGACATCTGATAGTTGCCGTTCACTCAGATCAGCGGTGTGCAGGAGTTCGTCGGACCAGAACAGTGCGAGGTCGCCGACGAGAACGGCGGCACTGATGCCCAGGTGATCGGCCGCTGAGCCAGTGCGGCCGTGGGTGTGTTGTGCGGCAAGGATTCGGTGGACGGTGGGCTTACCGCGGCGAGTTTCGGATCGGTCCATGAGGTCGTCGTGGATGAGGCAGAAAGCGTGGAACATCTCCAGCGCCGCTGCGGTCTGGACGACGGGCCGGGGGCGTTCCTGTCCTCCGGCGGCGGACCAGCCGGTGAGACAGAGCAAGGGCCGGAGCCTTTTGCCGCCGGCGGCCAGGAAGCCTCGCAGGGCGGCGCTTGCCTCGACGGGCATGCTCTGCGCCGCTGCGGCACGGGTCTTCGCGGTGAGGAAGTCATCGAGCAGACGGTTGACTTCAGCGCGGACGAGATCTGCATGGAGGGCCTGAGAATCGGCCGGGGTGGTGGCGGTCATGAGGTGTTCCCGGCTGTCGTGGTCATAGACGGGCCGTGGTCGCCGAGTCCCTGGTCGGGCGCGGCGGTGAGGCGGAGGGCTTCGTCGAGAAGTGCTTCCACGATCTTGTGTTCGGGGACGGTCCGGATGACCTCACCCTGCCGGAAGATTTGGCCTTTGCCGTTGCCGCAGGAGACGCCGAGGTCGGCTTCGCGTGCTTCGCCGGGGCCGTTGACGACGCATCCCATAACGGCGATCCGCAGGGGGTGGGGAAAGCCGTCGAAGGCGGCCTCCACCTTCAGGGCGAGGGTGTGGATGTCGACCTGGAGGCGTCCGCAGCCGGGGCAGGAGACGATCTCCAGCTTGCGAGGGCGCAGGCCGAGGGAGGAGAGGATGTGGCAGCCCGCTTTGACCTGTTCAGCCGGGGGTGCGGACAGGGAGACGCGGATGGTGTCGCCGATGCCCTCGGAGAGGAGGACACCGAGGGCGACGGCGGATTTGATGGACCCCTGGAAGGCGGGTCCGGCTTCAGTGACGCCGAGGTGGAGGGGGTAGTCGCAGGCTCCGGCGAGGAGCCGGTTGGCCGCGATCATGGTGAGCGGGTCGTGGTGCTTGACCGCGATCTTCAGGTCGGTGAAGCCGTGTTCCTCGAAGAGGGAGCACTCCCACAGCGCAGACTCCACGAGGGCTTGGGGTGTGGCTCTGCCGTGCTTGGCCAGGAGCCGGGGGTCCAGAGAGCCGGCGTTGACCCCGATCCGGATGGGCACCCCCGCCGCCGAGGCGGCCTTCGCGATCTCGCTCACCCGGTCGTCGAACTTACGGATGTTGCCGGGATTGACCCGTACGGCGGCGCAGCCGGCGTCAATGGCCGCGAAGACGTAGCGGGGCTGGAAGTGGATGTCGGCGATCACCGGCAGCTTGGAGCGGGCGACGATACGAGGGAGGGCGTCGGCGTCGTCCTGAGAGGGGACGGCGACCCGGACGATGTCGCAGCCCGCTGCGGTGACTTCGGCGATCTGCTGGAGAGTGGCGTCGACGTCGGCGGTGAGCGTGGTGGTCATGGTCTGTACGGAGACCGGTGCGCCGCCGCCGACGACCACGCTCCCCACCTGGATGGGGCGGGTACGGCGGCGCACCGGAGTCGTCGGGACCGTGGGCAGACCCAGGTCAGTGGTGGTCATCACGCCCCCTGGACGTCGACGCGAGGGTGGTGGCCGACCATGCGGACGGTGGTCGGCGGTCGGGGTGGGCGGCGAGAACTGCCGCGACGATGCCGGGTCCGTCGAGACCGGCCTCGGCGAGCAGCGCGGCGCGGGGGCCCTGCGGGATGAAAGCGGTGGGAAGTCCGAGGGTGATCATGGGGGTGGGGACGGCCAGGTCCTGGCACGCCTGCGCCAAGGCAGTGCCCATTCCACCGGTGCGGAGCGCGTCCTCGATGGTCACCACAAGGCGGTGGCGGGCGGCGTGTGCGGGCAGGGCTGCGTTCACGGGCAGGATCCAACGGGGGTCGGCGACGGTGACCCCCAGGCCGTGGTCCTCCAGGAGGACGGCTGCCTCCAGCGCCGCTGAGGCCAGCGGGCCCGCCGGGATGAGCAGCACATCGAGTGGGCCGGAGCGGGTGCGATGCAGGATGTCCAGGCCGTCCATGCGGGCCAGTGACGGGATCGGAGGACCGGCGGTGGCCTTCGGTAGCCGCAGCACCGTCGGCCCGTCGTTCATGGCGACCGCCTCGCGGAGCTGCTCGGCCAACTGCACGGTGTCACGCGGTGCGGCGATGCGCAGGCCCGGCACCGCGGACAGCATGCTCAGATCCCACACCCCATGGTGGGAGGGCCCGTCCGGGCCGGTGATCCCGGCCCGGTCCAGAACGAACGTCACGGGCAGCCGGTGCAGCGCCACATCCATCAGGACCTGGTCCAACGCCCGGTTCAGGAACGTCGCGTAGATCGCCACCACTGGATGGAATCCACCCATCGCCAGACCGGCCGCGGAGGTCACCGCGTGCTGCTCGGCTATCCCCACGTCGAAGACCCGGTCCGGGAACTTCTCCTGCATGGGGTGCAGCCCGGTCGGCCGCAGCATCGACGCGGTGATAGCAACCAGGTCGTCGCGTTCGGCGGCCAGCGTCGCCAGCTCGCCCCCGAACACACTCGTCCACGACTGCCCGGCGGGCATAGTGGACCGACCGGTGGCCGGGTCCACCACACCCACCGCGTGCAGACAATCCGCCTCGTCCCGATCCGCCGGTTCGTAGCCCTTGCCCTTGACCGTCACCGTGTGCACCACCACCGGACGGCCCAGGGTCCTGGCCCGGCGCAGTGTGTCCTCGACCGCTGCCGTGTCGTGGCCGTCGACGGGCCCCAGGTAGGCGAACCCCAGTTCGATGAAGAGATTCCGGCGCCCCTTACCGCCGTCCCGCCGGAGGTCGCCCAAGTGGGCGGCGAGGGCACCGGTGGTGTGTGCGTAGGAACGGCCGTTGTCATTGAGGATCACAACAACCGGCCGCTCGGACGCGCCGAGGTTGTCCAGCCCCTCCCACGCCAGACCACCGGTGAGAGCGCCGTCGCCGATGACCGCCACCGCCACCCGGTCTGCCTCGCCGGCCAGCTCGCGGGCCTTGGCCAGCCCGTCGGCGTAGGAGAGGGCCGTGGAGGCGTGGGAGTTCTCCACCAGATCGTGGACCGATTCGGTGCGGGACGGATACCCGGAGAGGCCGCCCTGCTGCCGCAGTCCGTCGAAGTCTCGGAAGCGGCCGGTCAACAGCTTGTGCACATATGCCTGATGGCCGATGTCGAAGATGATCGTGTCCCTGGGCGAGTCGAACACCCGGTGCAGGGCGATGGTCAGTTCCACCACTCCCAGATTCGGCCCCAGATGACCGCCGGTCGCGCATACCTTCTCCACCAGGAACGCCCTTATCTCCGCGGCCAGCTCGCCCAGGTGTTCCCCGGGTATGGCCCGCAGGGCCGCCGGGGTGTCGGCCTTCGCCAGCAGCGGGAAACGGGTTGTGTACGTGCTGCTGTTGCTCATCGGTTCTTCCTCACTGCGGCGGGAGGCGCGAAGTAGGTGTCCTCGGTTGTGGTGATCTGTTCCCGCACGGTGAGTGGGCCCAGCCCGGCCAGTGCCGAGAGGGTGTCCTGAACCAGTGCGGGCGGAGCGGATGCCCCGGCGCTGAGCCCGACCGTGGCCACGTCGAGCAGCCAGTCCGGTCGGATGCGGGAGCAGTCCTCGATCAGGTGGGCCGGGGTGCCCGCCTTGCGGGCAATTTCCACGAGCCGCACCGAGTTGGAGGAGTTTTCCGAGCCCAGGACCAGCACGAGGTCCGCCTGTGCGGTGACGGCCTGCAGGGCGTGTTGGCGGTTGGTGGTGGCGTAGCAAATGTCCTCGGAGCCTGGGCCGCTCGCTTGGGGGAAACGTTTCTTGAGTGCGGCGATCGTCTCGCGCGTCTCGTCAACGGCGAGCGTGGTCTGTGTCAGGTACGTGATCTTCGACGGGTCCGGCAGGTCCAAGTCGACGATGTCCCGCGCACTGTCGACGACCACGGTGGCGTCGGGGGCCTCACCGTAGGTGCCCTCGACCTCCTCGTGGCCTGCGTGCCCGATGAGCACGATGCTGTTACCCCGCTCGGCGAAACGGCGCGCCTCCGCGTGGACCTTGGTCACCAACGGGCACGTCGCATCGACCACCTGAAGACTCCTGCGGGCCGCCTCCGCACGGACCTGCGGGGAGACACCGTGGGCGGAGAACACCACCAGAGACCCTGGGGGAACCTCGTCCAGCTCCTCCACGAACACCGCACCGCGCTCCGTCAGATCGGCGATGACGTGGGTGTTGTGGACGATCTGTTTCCGCACGAACACCCGCCGGTCACCGGATCCATGCCGCTGTTCGAGAAGAGCCTCGACGACATCGATCGCGCGCTCCACCCCGGCGCAGAACGATCGCGGGGACGCCAGCAGTACTGCCCTGGGCCTCATGACCTGTGCCCATGAGTCCACCGCCGCCTCCGCCACCGGCCGTAGGCCCGTCTCGGCATCCGCCACCACCACGGCCACACCGCCGGAGCCATCAGTGACCAGTGCATCTACGGCCCGGTGAGCGCTTGCGGCGGTGTGTGCGACGGCGGCCCGGAGATCACTGCCCGGTCCTTGCTCCAGCAGCTGGACCGTACCCGTGACCACTTGGTGCCCCGCCGCGCTGAGCGCCCCCTCGACCATCGGCGCGGCAGAACAGGACAGGACTCGTCCGTCGGGCCGTCTCAGGATGTCTGCAACCAGCATCCAACCGGCAGGCAGTGCTGTTGCCGGGGCGGCGGCGGGGTACCAGGACACAGAAGACCTCGACATGTCTGTTCACTCGCATTCAGCACGGGAGATCGGCACCGGCAGTTCTCCACTGCCGAGGAGGACCGCGCGCCAAGGGGCCGCAACCCACGGTGGTGCGCCGGGATTGGGTGACCGATCCAGGCGGGTACCTCCCTTGCAGTACATCCGCCGAAGTCCAGACTGTGTAGGGGCCTTGGGGTGCGAATGTGCTGCGCGTGCTGCGTCTATGCGCCCTTGTGAAAGACGCTGTGTCCGGATCATCTTTGGCTAGGGCTGAGAACGGGGAAGTGATGTCCTCTCAGCAACCGAACGCCCGGCTTGGGCAACTTCTCCTGGAGGCGGGATGGAACGCGACCTTACTCGCGCACGCCGTTTCCTCGGTCGCCTCCGAGCGCGGCCACGACCTGACCGTGAACCGCTCGACAGCGACGCGCTGGCTCGCCGGAGCGCATCCCCGTCCGCCCGCGCCCACCTACATCCTGGAGGCGCTCTCCCGGCGCCTGGGCAGACCTCTGACCGCCGCCGACGCCGGGCTGACCCGAGCTCCTGCCCGTATACCGGCCTGGTCCTGGAAGGCAGACCCCGTGCACCAGCTGGCCAAGCTCACCCACAGCCAGCTCGACCCCCGCAGGGGGGAGCTACTGGGCGTGGATGTCTATAGCCTCGCCGCGCTGTCGGTCCCCAACTGGGAGGACCTACTCTCACGGACCGTGGCCCGCCGCGCCGGCGTCATGGCCGGACGCCGAGTGGGCCGCGCGGAAGTGGAAGCGCTCCAAAGCATGACCGTCGTCTTCGCGGCCTCCACCGGCAGCTTCGGCGGCGGGCACGCCCGCACCGCGCTCACCACCTACCTCGCCGACGACGTCACCCCCTGGCTCCTCTCAAGCGCCACCGAGCACGTACACCGACAACTCCTCACCCACACTGCCCAGCTCACCATCCTCCTGGGCAACATGTGCGGCGACGACAACGACAACGCCCTGGCCCAGCACTACCACCGCACAGCCGCCCACCTGGCCGCCGAAGCCGAAGACCCCCACACCTACACCATCGCCCTCAGAGCCCTCGCCTCCCACGCACTGGACCTCGGCCACCGACAACCCGCCCTCACCCTGACCGAGCAAGCAGCCGCCACCGCGACCCACTACTCCTCACCCCTGGCCCAGTCCTTCACCCAGTCCCAACTCGCCCTGGCCCACGCACGGGCCAACAACCGCCCCCGCGCCCTCCTCGCCTTACACAACGCGGAAATCCTCCACAGCCACGCGGACCAGAACCTCACCGACCCGTTCGACAGCTACCCGACCGCAGCCCTGCACTACCAACGCGCCCGGACCCTGACCGCACTCAGAGACCACCCGGCAGCCGCCCGCGCCTACACCGCCTCGCTCCGCGCCCGCGCCCCGCAGGCACGCCGCGCCAGGGCTCTCACCACAGCACTCCTGGCCGAATCACAACTACTCCAAGGCAACCTCGAAGAATCCCTCACCACCTGGAAACGCTTCCTCACCGACTACCCGGGCCTGCGATCAACTCGCGCCACCGCCTCCCTCACCACCATGCGCCAGGTGCTGCGCCCCTACAGCACCCACCCCGACGTGGCACTCCTGCGAGAGGAAGCCGCAACCTTGTAAGCCACACCTCACACAGCAGCCGACGCGTCAGCCACACGGCACAACAACGAGCGCGGGCACCGGTCCCACTTCGGTCCGTGCTCGCCAGGGCGCTGCCGGTGCCCATCAGAACGAGTCCCGCCTGGTGAACTGCTCGACCATGCCATCGGACGGCCCTACGGCGGACCGAACACGAAGATCCACCTGGCCCCGAGGGCCGTTGCCGGCCCTGGCGCTTGCGGCTACGCCTGGCCAGAAGGCTCCTGGCGGGGCGGGGCTGTCATGTCGTTCGCCCCTGCTAACGCGTTCCTGCCGGAAAGAAACCGGCCGCTTCGGCCGAACTCCCGACGGCGCACCATACGGGCTATCCGACGCCACCCGCCGGCGCCTGTCGCCGTGATGCCGATCTCGGTACGCGGCGGCCGCGCCCCGTGCGGTGTCGGTGCGGCCGCGCCGTACACCCCGGCGTCCGGCGGCCGGGGCCCGGTTCGGCGCGTTTGACTGCGGACGGCCCGCAGGACGGGCCGGCCGCCCAGGACGGACCACGCATCGTGGACGGGGCGTGGGACATGACCCCGCCGCCACCGCGCCGACGAGCCACCGGAGTTGCCGGGAGAAGCGCTCGCGGCAGCACGGGCGGCCTCGGGTGGTGCCGGACGGCCGGCGCGAGGCCGTCGACCGGTCGCGGGCCGTCGCTGTCCGCGTCCGGCGGCCCGGGGCAGTTGGATTGCGGCACGTCGGAGGCCACTCCGGTCCGCCTCCCGAAGTGGGGCACGCGGGCGGGTGTGGGGTGTTTCGGGGGCATGTCTCGGCTCCCGGCTTACGGTCGACCGGAGGCCCCCACTCGATTTCACAAACACACAATGTCGCATCGGTCGCAACGCATCACCCACCTCGACCCCCTGTGCGACCCCGCGCCGGAGTGGTGCACTGCTGGTACCCGGCAGCCGATCGCACGCAACAACGGGCACGGCGTGCCGGCGTTGCCCTGGTCGTGCCCGCCCCGGACCCCGGCGAAGGGAAGAGCCCGATGACCGCCCCACCGGATGCACGGCCCGGCCCGGCCGACCTGACCGGCCCGTCGGTAGTGCGGAGCGGGCCGGCCGGTGATCTGCCCGCCCTGGCCGAGCGGATCAGGGAGTTCCTGGTCGTCAAGGTGTGTGCGAGTGGCGGGCGCCTGGGGCCGAACCTGGTGATATGGCCGCCGCACTCGTCGAGTCCCACGGATTCGGCGTGACCGTCGAGGACAACAGCCGCACCGGCGGCATAGGTTCGGCCCTTGCGCAGGCATGCCGCAACGCCTCCATCCACACGCCGAAGTGCGCGCTCGGTCTGCCCCGCGCCTTCGTGCCCCACGGATCGCGAACCGACCTGCTCGCCGCGGCGGGGCTGGATGCCGCGGGTATCACCCGCGCCGTACTGCACGAACTGCGCGCACCCGCTCACCTCCGCGTCGGGCTGCCGGCCCCACCTCCTCCCACCCCGCCCGGAGAGCCCCATGACAGCCGCCGAGCCCGGAGAGCCCGCCCCCTCCCACAGACCCCCACCCGCCGGATCCACGTCGGCAACATGCCAGTCGGCTGCGACGTACCGATCAGCGTGCAGACCATGACCATCGCACCGACCGCCGACGTCGACGCCACAACCCTGCGTCAGATCGCCGAAGTCATCGCCGCCGGTTGCGACATCGTCCGGGTCGTCGACGCCCTCCTCGACGAGGCCCCGCGCCTGGTCGGCTCCCCGCCCGACGACCCGGCACGACAGACCCGATGACCATCCCGTCCCTCGACCCCCGCGATCTCGACCCGGCGACCGTACGGACCCGCCTCGACCAACCCCGCCCACGTCCGGACACCGAACCCACTCCGGCAGCCGGCGCCGAGTCCGCCCGACACCGATCCGACCTGCGGACAACCGCGCCATCCGACACAACCCGCGAAAGAAATCTGCCATGACCCAACGTACTTCGCTTGTTCCCACATTCTCCGTGATCGACGGCCCCGTTCCCGACCCCTACCGGGACAAGGTCGTGTACACCTACGACGACTCCCCCGACCTGTGGCGCAGGGCGCTGGGGGACACCCTGCTGTTCGAATGGGGCGACTACGAGGACACCACCCGCCTCCTATCGCCGGGAGAAGCCGGCGTGCGCTTCTTCGACCGCCAACTCGACCTGGCCGGGCTGCTCACCGGCCCCCGACCGCGCATCCGCAGGATCCTGGACCTCGGCTGCGGCTGGGGTTTCATCAGCTACCTCCTGGCCCGTCGATTCCACGAGTGCGACCGAATCGACGCGATCAACATCAGCCCTACCCAACTGGACTACTGCGCAAGGTTCCTGGCCGACCACCGCCTCGCCGAGCGGGTGCGGCTGTTCCTGTGCAACGGCCGAGACGTGGACCTGCTGCCCGACCCCCACCTGCCCTATGACCTGGTTGTGGTGCGCGGCGTGTACACCCACTTCCTCGACGACGCCTACGAGGCGTCCGTGGCGGCCCTGTCCCGACGGATGCGCCCAGGCGGGATCCTCGTCATCTCGGACACCCTGTTCAAACAGGGCCCCGGCACCTACACATCCGCGATCCCCGACATGGTCGACCGGCTCGCCTGCGGCAACCGCAAGAGCCCGGAGTACTTCGCCTCAGTCCTGGAACACCACGGGTTCGACATCGCCGACATGCGCGTCCTGCCGCGCAACGAGGACGTCATCCACTGGTTCCGCGACGTGAAGTCCAACATCGAGACACACCTCCCGAACGACCTCAACGGCCCGTTGGAGGAACTGCGGGTGATGGCCGACAACATGTCCGACGCCCTCGCCCGGGACAAGGTCTCCGCCTACAGCATCATCGCCCGTCGCACGGCATGACGCCCGACGAACCCCGAACCGAAGCGTCTTCTCGGCGCCGTGGCGAGGGCACACGACCGCGCCCCGCACCATCGTCACCACGAGCCCCCGCACCCCAGGGAAGGAAGTCGTCATGAGCGATCCTACGGATCTGCTCCACATCCCCGCCGTGTACTGCCCGGGTAAGCCGACACCTCACCCGTTGACCCGCGAGGCCGAACAACAGTCGATCGCCTACATGGACAAGTACCAACTGTTCTGGGACGAGGCCCAGCGGGAACGCCTAGTCCACGGCGACTCAGCCGCCGTCGGCGGCTACCTCGTCCCCGACGGCACGCCCGAACGACTGCAACTCGCCACCGACATGTCCATGTGGGCGTTCGCGTGGGACGACGAGTTCTGCGACGAGGGCCCCACCCGCGACAAACCCATGGAACTGGCGGATGCCGCCTACCGGATCCAACGAGCCATGGAATCGGTCGAAGTCGTCCTCGACCCCAACGACCGCTACGCAATGGCCTGGCGCGATCTCATGCTGCGCGTCACCCGATACTGCGCACCTCTGGACGCCGCGCTGTGGGTGGAGGGAGCCAGGTCCTGGTTCTTCACCGAGATCCTCAAGGCGTGCAACGTCCGACGCGGCCTCACACCGGACCTGAGCACATACATGGTGATCCGCGTCGCCACCGGAGCCACTCCGCTGTACTCGCTGCTACCGCAGATGGTCCGTGCCATCCCCGTGACACCGGCGATGATCGCGGACCGGCGGATCTGCGCGATCCGCGAGATGAGCGCGCTGACCATGAACTGTTACAGCGACCTGTGCTCGTATCGCAAGGAACGACACCGTACCGGCGACGGCCACAACTTCCTCGACGTCGTCCGCCGCGAATACGCCCTGGACGAGGCCGACGGCGTCCTGGTCGCGGTCGACTACATCAACCGGATGATGCACCGGTATCACACACTCGGCGAACAGGTCGTCCGGGACTGTCACGATCCCGTCGTCGAGCGATACGTCACGTCGATGTGGAACTACACCGCGGGCGGCATGCTCTGGTGTCGGGAAAGCCGCCGATACCGCTTTCTCGACGGCATGACCACCGACCCCGAGACCTTCCTCGACGCGGGCTTCCTCGACGCACCCCCCTCCGACGACACCTCGCCCCTGCCGATCCCCTCGATCTCGTGGTGGTGGCACGTCTCCTCCGCGTGAACCCGCCGACCACCGAACGAGACGCGCGCCACCGGGGAGAGGACCGGGACCGGCCCGCCGCGTCGAGGGCACGCGCCCGGGCCGTTCGCGTCCCGACGAACACCCGGACGTCCGAACCGATCCGCCCGCGCCGAGCGCCGCACCCGGCGCCGTCCCGCAGGCCCGCCCGGCCCCGAACAGAAGAGGACCAGTCCCCGCGCCCCGAGAGCAGAGGAGCCCTCACCACCTCGCCTCACCACACGCCCCGCGCGGCCCGGGTCGTCGACGGGAGGGTCGTCGGCCTCGGGCGACACCGGCTCGCCCTCGTCTCCCACTGTCGGCACCGAAGGCGACTCCCGCCACGACGCCTCGACTCGTGCCCCACCATGAGAACGGCTTCAGCCGGTCCGGCGCCAGCTCATCCCGCCCTCGCCCACGTGCGGGCCGCGACACCACCACGATCCGGCACGATGCATCGACCACCACAACGGGAGGCGGTCCGGACGCGCCATTCCTCGGACCCGGCGTGGCGCGTGCGAGATCCGGAACGCCCCTCAGTCCTCGGGAGAACCCACACGCGCCGCACTCACCACCACATTGCCTCACCCGGCGGGTTTGCGGGCCACGACGATCACATAGCCCAACAAGCCGGCGTCGGTGGCGTCGGCGAACAACCGCAGGATCCCCTCGATCGCCGTCCGCTGCTCGGGACCGCACACGGCCACCAGTTCGGGACGGGTCAGGCCCTCCAGGATCCGCTCGTAGGACTGCCGTGTCGCGTCGGTGATGTCCAGGATCTCCTCGATGTACAGTCCGGCCCCCTCGGCGAGGCGCGTGTACGCGTCCCATGTGGGAACGGCCACGAACGAGGCGGCGAGAGACCCGGGGGCACCGGACACGGCGCCCTCCGCCGTCCGTTGGGCGAAATCGGCGACGACCAGGGCCGCGCCCGGCCGCAGCACCCGGGCGATTTCACCGAACGCCCCTTGTTTGTCGGGCATGTGCAGAATTGATTCGATTGCGATGGCGGCGTCGAAGACTCCATCGGCGAAGGGCGTCGCGACCGCATCGGTGATCCCGACACAGAGGCCGCCCCCGAACCCGGCCTCCGCGTTCCTCACACGGGCCACCCGGGCCTGCTCGGGGCTGATCGTGATGCCGGTGAGCGTGGCACCCGTCCTGCGGACCAGGCGTCGTGCCGGCCCACCCGTGCCGCATCCGACGTCCAGGACGTGCCGTCCGGGACCCGCCCCGGTCCTCTCGGTCACCAGATCGGTCAGTCGCTCCTGCGCCCGCCGTAGCGGTGACGCGTCACCCGGTGACCAGTGGCCCATGTGGATCTCGTCGCCCAAGAAGATGTCCACCGCCTCGGTGTTGTCGTAGAAGGCGACGACGTGCTGGGGTGTGGGACCTTCGGTCCGGGACATGTCTGTCACCTCTCCAAGGGGGCGGTTCACGGGCGGAGCTTCGTTGTGCGGGTCGATGTGCCGGTCGGCGGACGCTCGTTCGGACGCGCTCCGCACTGCGGGGCGGGCGCCCGGCGCGAACCGGGGCGGTGTACGGGTCGTGCCCCTGCGCCACCACCCCTGGGGGCAGCGGTACGGGAAGCGTGGCAAGGGTGCAGCCACGGTGTTGTGTCGAAGGCGGCGGACGCGGTCGCCGGCCGCGTGACGGGACATGCGGCGCCCTGTCGGCCGACACGGTTTGAGGTCCCACGGTCGTCGCAGTGCGGTCTCGACGCTGTAGGGGAAACCGGCGCCCCCATCCTTGATACGCGCGATGGCGCGGATGAGCAACACCCTGGTGCATCCAAGAAGTGCGCGCGTCGAAACCGGCCGTCGTCGCGTCCACCGCGCAGCTCCCCGGCAGTCGAGGCAATGCCCCTCCGATCAACTCCTTCGGGCGGTCCCAGGTCTTTCACAAGCGGGCAAAGTCGCACCGCTTGCAACAGGTTCATCGCTGCGACTCCTTTCCGGACCGGGGCCGCAGTGGTGCACTGGACAAGACCCACAAACCCCGACAACGGGCGCGGGGCCCGACGGACCGGCTCCGGGCACGCCCTCGCAAACCGCCCAACGGGACACGTCCGATGAACGCCACGACGCGTGACCACCCGGACGCGGGACCGATCCGGCCAAGGCGGCCCGTGCCGCTCGCGTCCGCCGGTCGTCGTGCCGCCGGTGGCGGCGCCGTACACATCCCCTCGACGAAAAGAGGCACGTCGCGATGCAACACAATGAAAGCATCCCCATGGCCCCGGGCGCGCTGCCCCTGCTCGGCCACCTGGGCAGGATAGGTGCCGAGCCCCAGGAATTCTTCCGGCAGTTGGGCGATATCGGACCACTGGTACGCATCCGCCTGGGGCGACTGACCGCGTACGTGGTGACCTCGCCGGCCCTCGTGCGACGGATACTGGTCGGCGGACGTGGCGAGTTCGACAAGGGCGGCCCGTTCTTCATCCCGTTCACAACGCTGCTGGGCGACGGACTCGCCACCGAGCCCGACTCCGTACACCGTGTGCACCGCCCCTTGGTGCAGCCGGCGTTCCACCGCTCGACCATGACCGGCTACATGCAGCGCGTCACGCAAACCGCGACGCAACACATCGCGGAGTGGGACCCCCACCAGATCATCGAGGTGGACAAGGAGATGACGGCGCTGACCACCGGCGTGCTGACCCGGTCGTTGTTCACCGACCCCGTCTCCGCGGGTTGTGTCGACGGGTTCCAGCGGTATCTGCCCATCGTGCTGGACGGACTCGGCCTGCGCATGGGGCTGCCCTCGATAGGCCGGTTCCCGCATCCCGCCAACCGCCGGTTCTACCGAGCCGTTCAACACACCACGGATTCCATCGATACGATGATCCGCCACCGCAAACGGAACCCGGAGTCCCACGACGACCTGCTGACCCTGCTCCTCGCACCCGAGCCGCACGCCGATGGCGTACTGAACGACGAACTGGTGCGGGGCCACATCTGGGACTTCATGCTCGGTGGTCTGGAGCCCACCGCAGCCCTGCTGTCCTGGACCCTGCACATCTTGGTCACCTTCCCCGACCACTACGCCCGGGTGCAGGAGGAGATCGACACCGTGCTGGCCGGAGCCTCGCCCACCTACCAGGACCTGGCGCGGCTGCCGCAGTTGCAGAACACCCTGACCGAGGCGCTGCGGCTGTACCCTCCGGTATGGGTGCTGAGCCGCACCACCACCCGTGCATGCGAGCTGGACGGGCACAAGCTCCCCCAGGGAGCGGACGTCATCTTCTCCAGCTGGGCTCTCCACCGGCATTCCGACAGCTTCGAGGACGCCGATCGTTTCGACCCGGATCGCTGGCAGCCCGGGCGGGTCGGCCGCGCCGAGCGTGACGGCTTCCTCGCGTTCGGCGCGGGAGCGCGCAAGTGCATCGGCGACGTCTTCGGCATCGCCGAGGCCACAGCCATGCTCGCTGTGCTCCTCCAGAATCGGCGCCTGGAGTCAGTGCCCGGCAAGCGGGTCGTGGCCCGCCGCGGCATGACCCTGCGACCAAAAGGCCTCCGAGTCGCCTTTGCGCCCCGCCACGTCGCCGAATCTCGCGCAGGAGTCTCAATGACGAAGTCAAGCAGCTTGCGTGACCCGCGGGGTGAAGGTGAAGACCCGCCCGTCACGCAGGGGTGCCCAGAGCACGCTGGCCCTTCGGCGGGCTAGGGCGGTGACGGCCTGACCGTGCTTGCAGCCCTCACCGCGCTTCGTGCGTCACCCGGGCCCGGCTGCGTGGGGCGACCCGGCCGAATCGCAACTCCGCCAGGGAAACCTTGAGGAATCCCTCACCACCTGGAAACGCTTCCTCACTACCCGGGCCTGCGGTCGCCCCATGCCACCGCCTCCCTCACCACCATGCGCCAGGCCCTGCGCCCCTACAGCACCCACCCGACGTGGCACTCCTGAGAGAAAGCAAGCCGCAACTTTGTAAGCCACGTTTCCACACTGCAGGCAGGCAATACCCGACGCATCAGTAGCACCGGTGACGACAGGCGCAGGGCATCGGCCCCCTTGGTCCGCGCTCGCCAGAACGCTGCCGGTGCCAAAAGAACAGCCCCGGCTGTTGGGCTACTCGACCGCCCTCGGAAAGTCTCGCGGCGGGCCGACCACGAAGGTCCACCTCGCCGCCGAAGGCCACTGCCGACCTCATGTCTCTGGGACTCTTCTGGGAGTTTCAGCTGCATCAACGGGCACGACCGTGAATCAACCGAAGGGTCATTTACGGAGGTCAGCAGCCATTCCCAACAAGCGTCGCAGGTCACGGGGCCGGCTGGTCTCTTCCGCGACATCTGATCGGGACGATCCGGCTCAGTGCATCACTCCTTATCGCGCTACCACCGGAGGAAGGGTGCTACCGCCTACGGCGCTGCGGGAATGCTTCACTGCGTGCGCCCCTCACACGCAGTGAAGAAGCAACTCGACCGGCAGCTGGCACCGCACCTGGCGCTCCCCTGCCCCACTCTTTTCGCCTGACGCTCATATGACGCTCGGGATCAGGAACTCGCCGCAATAGCGCCCACCAAGTGGCCTCTGACCTGCACTTATCTTTGACCAAACCCAGGCCGACATCTTCCCGATGACGCACCACGTGGAGTGCGTGGCGATCCTGGAGCCGGTGAAGAAGGACGCCTGAGCTGGGGTTTTGCCGATGTGCATGATGTGCGTTGTGGGCGTTACAGGCGATATCTCGACGCTGAAATGACGCTCATTTGACGCTCGTTGATCATGGACTGACGGTGCTTTGAACAGGGGTTTTGCCGTCACTGAGCGTTGATGTTGACGCTCGGAGGCGGCCGTTTCGGGCAACGTCAAAGGGGCTAGTCCCGTGCTCGCATCGACGTCTACCTGCCCTTGACTCCGGGCTGAGCGCTTGTGGTCGTAGCCAAAGAACCGGCCCCTCTCGGGGTATCGCCGAGGTAAGCCCCAAAGGGGCCACGGGATGATCTTGGGAACGTGAACGCCTGTTCCGTCACCCATCCGGCGCAGTGTCGTTGGTGGTGGTGTTGACCGTCGTCTGGCGCCTGAGGTGGGTTGTGACCTCGATCGAGCGGACCGCGTATCCGCGGTTCAGGCGGCTGATCCCGCGCATGAGCTGCATCTATTCTTCTCGCCAACGCGTGATGAACATCTGCTGGACCTGCTGCAGATGCTCAAGGCAGTTGGCCGCGCCCGCAGTGACCGCCATGCCGATGTGCCCCTTCGACAGAGGGCCTGGACCGTGCGGTCCAGGCCCTCTTCGGTCTACCGCGGGGCGCGGGTGGGTGGTGTTCAGTGGATGAGAGTGCGCAGTACGGGGATGCTGACGCCGGCGGTAGACAGTCCGATGAGGGCGGCGCCCGGGACGCTGCCTGCGGACCAGTAGGCGAGAGCCCCGAAGGCGGCGGTAAGCAGGACGAGGACGGTGTGGACGGTGAGGAACGGCGACTGAGGGTTCGTCATGCCCTAAGAGAAGCGCCTCCCACCCACCTGACCTGCATGCATGGAACAGACCGGGCCGAGTTCGTTCACCGGGGAACGTACCGGGACAGCACAGGGATTCTGTGAACACTCACCGTGCGACGCCTTCCGTCCCGGCCTGTTCCGAAGAGTTCTCCCCTGTTCCAGAGAGTGCGATCTACCGTAACGGAACGCACCATCCACCGGGGGAACGGCATGACGACGACCGACCATGGCACCGGCACATTCGAGGAGATACTCCAAGGCTTCGCAGCGAAGCTGGTCCAGCTACGGATTGGGCGAGGAGACCCGTCCCTGCGGGTGATCCAGCGCCGCGCCCGGGACGAGAAACTGGACGCCCTTTCCCCTTCCGTGCTGAGCGCCGTCTTCAACGGGGAACGGCTCCCCAAAGTCGATTTCGTCATGGCCCTCGTCCGTGTCCTGATGCTTCGTGACGAACACGGCGAGGAGCAACCGCTCGTGTCGCGGCGGGATCCCGCACTCAAGCCGTGGCGCGATGAATGGACCCGGCTCAAGAGCTTAGAGCCCAGCCGCCGCACCCGGACACCCCTACGAACCCCCCCCATTACCTTTTTGGTGGTCCCGCAATGGGGCTCCCGGCCTCCGGGCCCGGCATGACTGCTCCCCCCTGTTGAAGGTATGGCCCGGGGGGTG